>CAJBSQ010000302.1 GCA_903958265.1 uncultured Planctomycetaceae bacterium | reverse complement strand
GTCGTTCGGCGAGTCGTTCCACGAAGTCTATCGGCGGATGCAGGCCCACGACCTGCGGGCCATCCCCGTCGTGGATGACGACCGCCGCGTCGAGGGGGTGCTCTCGGTGCTCGACGTGATGAGCCTGTTCTTCGACAACGACAACGACCCGGTCAAATCGCGAACCGTGACAACCTGCCTGCAGAAGATCCACGACGCCCTCGGCGGCGGATTCCAGCACGAGGTCGACGCGGAGCGGCAGGACGAGCTCATGGTGATGGTAGGCGCGATGAGCGCCGAGGGCTTCACCGAACGCATGCGGAAGTTCGCGGCCGAGCGACTGCTCGTGGTCTGCGGCGACCGGCCCACGATCCACCTGCCGGCGATCGAGCATGGCGTGCGCGTGCTCGTGATCACCGGCGGCTTCACGCTCTCGTCGGGGCTCGTGGAACTGGCGCGGCTCCGCGGGGTGTCGGTGATCACCAGCCCGTTCGACACGCTCAACACCGTGCTGCGGATCCGCTCGGCCCAGTTTATCGACCCAGTCGTCGCCCGCGACGTGGTCACGATCGACGGCAAGGCGAGCCTGGCGGAGGCCCGCGGCGTGGTGGAGCGGTCGTCCCAGCCGGTGTTTCCCGTGACCGGCGACGACGGGCGGCTGGTCGGCTACTGCTTCAAGACCGACATCATCAACCCGCCGAAGCAGCAACTCGTGCTGGTCGACCACAACGAACTCGCCCAGGCGGTGGCCGGCGCGGAAGACGCCGAGATCGTCGAGGTGCTCGACCACCACCGGCTCGGCGGTGGCCTGAAGTCGACGCAGCCGATCCGCTTCATCAACGAGCCCGTGGGCTCGACCTGCACGCTCGTGGCCCGCCTGTTCCGTACCGCCGGGCTCGTGCCGGAGCCCCACATTGCCCTCTGCATGGCGTCTGGCATCATCTCCGACACGCTCTTTCTCCGCTCCCCCACCACCACCGACACCGACCGCGAGGTGCTCGCGTGGCTTCGCGGCCTGTGCGGGGTGGACCTCGACGACTACGCCCGGGAGTTCTTCGAGATCGGCTCGGCCCTGCGGTCGAAGCCACCCGCGGGCGTGATCGCCGAAGACTGCAAAGAATTCTCCGAGCACGGCGTGCGGTTCTCGATCTCCCAAATCGAGGAGACGGGCTTCGACCTGTTCTGGGAACGCAAGGAGGAGCTCCGCATCGCCCTCGAGGAGTTCGCCGACCGTCGCCGCCTCGACTTCGCAGCACTCCTCGTGACCGACGTGGTCGCGCAGGGCTCGCTGCTGTTGCTCTCCCGCGAGTCGGAGACGCTCGACGAGATCACCTATCCGCGGCTCGACCGCGGGCTCTACGAGCTCAAGAACGTGGTCAGCCGCAAGAAGCAGCTGCTGCCGCTGCTCGCGCAGCTGATCATGCCCCCCGCCCTGCTCAAATCCTGAGCCGCGCCGCTGGGTTTCCTACCTGTACACCACCCGCATCGATCGCACCTCGTAGCTACAGGTTTCCTACCTGTACGCACCACCCGCGTCGATCGCACTCCGTAGCTCCAGGTTTCCTACCTGTACGCACCACCCGCATCGATCGCACCTCGTAGCTACAGGTTTCCTACCTGTACGCACCACCCGCATCGATCGCACCCCCGTAGGTACAGGTTTCCTACCTGTACACACCACCCGCATCGATCACCGCAGGTCAACTCCCTCCGGCCCCAATACCCCGCCGCCGAGATTGATCGGGCTCTCGACGATGTTGCCGACGATCCCGCGGATGATTCCGGAGCCGTCTTCCGTGCGCAGGCGGTCGTACCACGCCTGGGTCGCTTCCGGGTCGAAGGCATGCGTCTCCTGGCAGCGCTTGCGGGCGCGGAGCACGAGGTCGGCGGCCCGGTGGCTCCGGATCCTCTGGTAGCGGAGCAGGCTGTCTTCCACGCTGATCGTGTTGGTGGCAAGCGTGATCGCCAGCGCGAAGGTGTCTTCAAGGGCCGAGCAGGCTCCCTGCCCGATGTCGGGAGACGTGTTGTGCGCCGCATCGCCGAGGATGGCCACCCGGCCCCTGACCCAGGTGTGGAAGGGATCGACGTCCCAGATCTCGACGCGGTTGAGCGAGGCTTCGGGATCGATCGTGTCGAGCAGCACCCGCACGCCCGGCGCCCATCCCGCAAACGCGGCCTCGAGCGGCTGCGTGCCCTCCGCCCGGTCATACGGCACGCCCGCCGGCTGCGGGATGTCGATGAAGAAGTAGAACCGGCCGCCGGCGACTGGCATCACGGAACACCGTTTGCCCTCGGCGACGTACGTCGTCCACTGGTTCGCCGGGCCGATCGCCTCGTCGATCGGGATCAGCCCGTTGAAGTTCGTGTACCCCGCGTACGTCCGCTCGATCTTCGGCCCCCCCTCGGCCACCCCGGTCACGTAGTCGCGGGCGAACGAGCGGCCACCGTCGGCGCCGATCAGCAGGTCGGCCGTGTCGGTCGAACCGTCCGCGAAGGTCGCCGTCACGATCGCACCGTTGGCGATGAGGCCGACGAGCCGCGCGCCGAGGCGGATGTCGTCCATCCCAAACCGCTGCATCAGGAGGGTCTGAAGGTCGGCGCGGGCAACGATGTAGGGCCGCTGGCCCGTCTGCTCCGTGACGGGAGCGAGGCTGAACCGGCAGAGTGTCTCGCCGGTATGGCCGTCGAGGTAGGCCATGTCGTCCATGCGTCCGCCAAGTGCCGCCACCTCATCGGCAAGCCCGAGCCAGTTCAGCACCTTCACGCCATTTGACCAGAGCGAGAGCGCGGCCCCGACGGGCTTGTTCTCCGTCATCTGGTCGTAGATGACGACCTCGTGCCCGAGACGCTTGAGGGCGATGCCGGCGCTCGCTCCCCCGATTCCCGCTCCGATGATGATGACTTTCATGGCAGGCTCACGGATGATCGACGGAGAGACTTGACGACCCACGCCGGAACCGCGGTCATCAGCCAGCCGCCACCGTCCGTGTCCGTCCATGCTCAGTCGAGTCAGTAGCGCAGGCCGAGCAAAGACGTGGGGCGGATGCACCGGCGGCCGCTCGTCCGGCAGCCCCGGCAGTGTATCCTCGACGCCTCACCTTCGGGAACCGAACCGACGATGGCGACTGATCGATAGACAGCCCGGAATCGCCACTGTAGTCTTCGAACGTCCCATTTCGTGACCCATCCCCTCCGAGGTCAGGCATGCCAGCCACCCACGCCGGTCCGACGCCCTTGGCCAACGCCGATCGCCGACCTCTCGTTTTCGCGTTGGCGATGATCCTGGCCGCCGTGTCCACTAGCGTCACCCTACCGCTCGCCTCTGGCCAAGAGTCCGACACGGCCATCTCCGCAGCCGACGTGACCGCCATTCGAGGTGCGGCCACGGCCTACCGTGCCGCGCTTGCCAAGGGGGATGCCGCCGCCATCAAGGCCGCGTGGACGGAGGATGGAGACACCGTCGACGGGTGGGGCAACCTGTACGACTCGAAGGACACCGCCACCCTCTCAGGCACGGCCGCAGGCACCACGGGGCCTCGGCCCGACGTTCGCGTGGGCGAGACGCGGCTGCGATTGATCGCCCGCGACGTCGCGATCGAAGACGGCACGGTCGATGTCGTCCTGCCGGGAGTGAAGAGCCCGATCGAGGGTTCGTTCACGGCGATCTGGGTCCGTCGCGGCGCCGGCTGGAAACTCGCCGGCCTGCGGGAGTCGGAGCGGCCGGTGTCCGTCGACGGAGACATGCTGGAAGATCTCGACTGGATGGTCGGAGACTGGACCCTCGCCATCGATGGGGCGGATGAGAAGAAGGCCGCGTCGTCGATGGAGATGAAGGTCCGCTGGGATGCAGGCCACGCTTTTCTGATCCGCGAGGCACGCGTGCCCGTCGCCTTCGGGGATGGCGACCCCGCGGATGTCGTCGAGGTTCACCAGCGGATCGGCTGGGATCCGCTCGTCAAGCGAATCCGTTCCTGGAGTTTCTCGTCTGATGGCAGCCGCAGCGAGGCGACTTGGGTTCGAGATGGCACCTCCTGGATCGCCACGCAGTCCATCGTATTCCCCGCCGGCGGGCAGGAGACGGCGGTGAGCATCTACACGTATGACGGCCAGAATCGGTGCGTGTGGCGGACCCTGCCGGAGGGACTCGAGCCGGACGACGGTCGGCCGTCTCGGGCAACGTGGATACGCAAGCCAGGGAGTTCGCTCAAATGAGAACGTCAGACATCGCATGCAGCCCGTTCCCTGCGAAGCCCGGTTCCACTCAAAAACCGGCCCGACGCCGGAGTTCGAGGTGGATCGCCGTGGCGGTCGCCTGCGGCATTTCTGCGGCGGCCGCGGCCCTGCCAGGCGGAATCGTCGCTGCCCGAGCCGCTGCCCAGGTCACCGTCGACG
>CAJBSQ010000301.1 GCA_903958265.1 uncultured Planctomycetaceae bacterium | reverse complement strand
TTCGGGGCCGGCCAGCGGCTTTTTCCCTACCCCACGTCTGGTAGACTCCCGGCACGCGGGCGGGGATGCCGCCCCGCCCAGGGAAACACCTCATGGCCGTCGCCGCCACCGCTGGAATGCTCCGCACGCTGCACCGGATGCACCGGCAACTCGCCGACCTCGCAGAGCAACTCCTCGCCGGCCCGCGGGCCGTGACCGCCCGCAATCGCCAGGTGCAGGCTGCCGAGGGGAAAAAGGCGGCTGCGGCTGAAGACGTCAAGAGGGCCAGGATGGCCGCCGACCAGAAGCAGCTGCAGCTCAAGTCGTCTGAAACGAAGCTTCGCGACCTCACCGCCAAGCTCAATGCCTGCAAGACCAACCGCGAATATCAGACGCTCGGTGACCAGATCGCCGCCGACACGATGGCGACGAAGGTTCTGGAGGACGAGATCCTCGAGGCCCTCGAGCGGATCGACACGCTGAAGCCCGCCGTGCCGGCCGCCGATGCGGAGATCGCGGCAGCCAAGAAACTGCTGGCCGAGGCGGAGGCACGGGTCACGGCGGAGACCGGCCGTCTCGAGGCCGAGGTGGCCCGCATCCGGGCCGATCTCGAGGTCGCCGAAAAGGATCTGGCCGACGATGTTCGCGAGAAGTACGACCGCGTGGTCAAGCAAAAGGGGGCCGACGGCATGGCCCCCATCGAGGGCCACAGCTGTGGCGGATGCTTTCAGCAACTCACCGGCAACATGGTGTCGGACCTGATGATGGGCCGCGTGATTCCCTGCCGTAGTTGCGGCCGACTGCTCTACATGCCCGACTCAGCCCCGGCGGCCTGACGCCGCAGCGAGGCCGGACGCCGGCCCGCGGAGCACTCCGAGGAGAAGATGACATGTCTGATCTCATTCCGATGACGCGTGCCGGCTACGACAAGCTCAAGGCCGAGGTCGAGCAACTCGACACCGTGGAAATGCCGAAGCTCGCCCAGCGGGTGGCGGCCGCCCGCAGCGAGGGCGACCTCAGCGAAAACGCGGAGTACCACGGTGCTCGCGAGAGCCAGGGCATGATGCAGGCGAAGATCAACCTGCTCCGCGACAAACTCGCCCGCGCCGTGATCGTGGAGCGGGCCAAGGAGGCCACCGACGAGGTTGTGTTTGGTGCCACCGTGGTCGTGAAGGATCTCACGTTCGGCGACGAGGAGATCTACGTCCTCGTGGGCGCCGGCGAGGAGGATTTCGATGCCGGCCGGATCAACGTGGCCAGCCCCCTGGCCCAGGGAATGCTCGGCAAGAAAGTGGGCGAGAAGGTAGCGATCGCCGTGCCCGCGGGCACGATGAAACTCGAGATTCTCGAAGTCCGATTCGACTGACTCCCGGGCCAGCGTGGCATTGTTCCCCCCGTCATTGCGGCCTGGAGAAGCGACCATGTCCTGGTTTCTCATCGTGATCCTGGTGATCTCCGGCCTCACCGCGCAGGCCGCCGATTCGCAGCGGCTTACGATCGCGATGATCCCCAAGGGCACCACGCACGTCTTCTGGAAGTCGGTCGAGGCGGGCGCGCGGGCCGCGGCGAAGGATCTCGACGTCGACCTTGTCTGGAAGGGTCCGCTCAAAGAAAACGACCGCGCCCAGCAGATCGCAATCGTCGAGCAGTTCGTCACGGAGGGGGTTTCGGGAATCGCCCTGGCCCCACTCGATGACACCGCGCTGCGAAGGCCCGTCGCGATGGCCATGCAGCGGAAGATCCCCGTCGTGATCTTCGATTCCGCCCTTCAGGGCGAGGCCGGCACCGACTTCGTGAGTCTTGTCGCCACCGACAACCGCGCGGCCGGTGGCATGGGAGGGGAGCACCTCGCGGGACTCCTTGACGACACGGGCACGGTGGCCCTGCTCCGCTACCAGGTCGGCTCCGCGAGCACCGATCAGCGGGAGGCCGGGTTCGAGGGGTCGATCGCCGCCCATCCTGGGCTGCACCTCTCCGTCGCCAACCGCTACGCGGGTGCCACGGCGGGCGAAGCCAAGACCGCCGCACTCAACATCATCGACACGCTTCGCGAGGCCGACGGGGTATTCACGCCCAACGAGTCATCCACGTTCGGCATGCTGCTGGCCCTCCGCCAAAGCAACCTCGCCGGCCGAATCAAGTTCGTCGGCTTCGATACCTCCCCGGTGCTGCTCGATGCCCTCCGCGGAGGCGAGATCGCGGCCCTCGTGGCCCAAGACCCCCAGGCCATGGGCCGCCGCGCGGTCACGGCCGTCGTCGACCATCTCCGGGGGCGGCCCGTCGAGCCGCTCATCGACACGGGCGCGGCGGTCGTGACGGCAAAGAACATCGACACGCCCGACATCCAGAAGATCCTGCAGCTCCCCTGAACCGTCACGCTCCACATCCGCCCCGCCTCGTCATGCGGGGCATCCGCAAGGCCTTTGGTGCCACGCAGGCACTGGCAGGAGTCGATCTGCGCGTGGACGCCGGGGAGGTGCTGGCCCTCGTGGGAGAGAACGGCGCCGGCAAGAGCACGCTCATGAAGGTGCTGGCGGGCGTGTATCGGGCCGACGGCGGAGAGATGCTGGTCGACGGCCGTCCGTATCGCCCGCGGGGACCGCACGACGCCCGCCGCATGGGCGTGGCCATGATCTTCCAGGAACTCGCGCTCGCGCCCCATCTCTCGGTCGCCGAGAATATTCTTCTGGGCCTGGAGCCCTCCCGCTACGGGTTTGTCCGCCGTCCTGCCATGGCCGCTGCGGCCCGTGACGCGCTTCGCCAGCTCGGCCGGCCCGACATCCCCCCCGACGCCGCCGTCGCGTCGCTGCCGATCGCCGAGAGGCAGGTGGTGGAGATCGCCCGCGCCGTGGCCACCGGCTGCCGGCTGCTCGTGCTCGACGAGCCCACCAGTAGCCTCACGGCGGCCGACACCCGCCACCTGTTCGCGTTGATCCACCGCCTCAAGCATCAGGGGCACGCGATCGTGTTCATCTCCCACTTTCTGGAGGAGGTGCGGGCGGTCAGCGACCGGGTGACCGTGCTCCGCGACGGCGCGAGCGTCGGCGAGGGAGAGACGCCGTCCATGCCCGACGCCCGCCTGATCGAACTGATGGCCGGCCGCCCGGTGCACGACCTCTACCCGCGGTCCCCACGAGCGCCCGGCGCCGTGGTGCTCGAACTGGACGCCCTGGCCGGACACCGTAAACCCGTGTCGGCGTCGCTGGCGCTCCGCCGCGGCGAGGTGCTGGGGATCGCCGGCCTGGTCGGCGCGGGCCGCACCGAACTCGTCCGGGCCATCTTCGGACTCGATCCCGTGCGCCGGGGCACGATCCGGGTGGCCGGCCACGAAGGCGTTGGCGCCCCCGGCCGCCGCTGGGCCCAGGGCATCGGGATGGTGAGTGAAGACCGCAAGGCCGAAGGTTTGGCGGTCGCGCTGTCGATCGCCGACAACACCACGCTTTCCCGCCTCGCAGGGCTCGGCCCACTCGGCCTGGTGTTTCCCGGCCGGCAGGCGGCGGCCGCCGCCCGCTGGGTCGCAGCTCTCCAGATCCGCTGCCGCAGCCCCCACCAGCCCGTGCAGGCCCTGTCGGGGGGCAATCAGCAGAAGGTGGCCTTCGCCCGCCTCCTGCATCACGACGTGGACGTGTTCCTGCTCGACGAACCGACCCGCGGCATCGATGTCGGCTCCAAGGCCCGCCTCTATGCCGTGATCGACGACCTGGCCGCCCGCGGCAAGGCGATCGTGATCGTGAGTAGCCACGTTCCCGAGCTGCTCGGGATCTCGGACCGGATCGCGGTGATGTGCCGGGGTGTGCTCGGGCCCGCGCGGCCCGTCAGCGAATGCAGCGAGCATGGAATCTTGGCCGAAGCGACGGGGGCCGCATGAACGAGTGGGCAAAAAAACTGGGGCCCTTGCTTGGGCTCCTCCTCGTGGTCGCCCTCTTCTCAACGCTCAGGCCGCGGCAGTTTCCCACCGCGGCCAACGTCGAGATCATGCTGCTGCAGACCGCCGTCGTGGGCACAGCCGCCCTGGGCATGACGCTCGTGATCGTCAGCGGCGGCATCGACCTGTCGGTGGGATCGCAGATCGCGCTGGCCACCGTCGGGCTGGCGACACTCCTCGCGCATGGCTGGTCGCCCCTGGCGGCGGCCGGTGCCGTCGTGATGCTGGGCGGCCTGTGCGGAGTGGTCATCGGCGGGCTCGTGACCGGCCTGCGGCTCTCCCCGTTCATCGTGACGCTGGGCATGTGGGGCGGCCTGCGGGGCGCCGCCAAGGGTCTCGCCAACGAGACGATCGTCGTAGCGCCCGTGACGTGGCTCAACGACCTGCTGACGGCGCTCCCGCCAGACCAGGCGTGGGCCCTAGTGCCTGCGGGGGTCTGGCTCACGATCGCGCTGGCTGCGGTCGTGGCGGTGCTGCTGCGGTCCACCATCCTGGGTCGGCACATCGTCGCCATCGGCTCCAACGAGCAGACGGCCCGGCTCTGCGGCATCGAGGTGACACAGACGAAGCTCGCGGTCTACACGCTCGCCTCCTGTCTTGCCGCGGTGGCAGGCGTGCTCCAATACGCCTATCTCACCGTCGGCGACCCGACCACCGCCAGCGGCATGGAACTCGACATCATCGCCGCGGTGGTGATCGGCGGCGGCAGCCTCGCCGGCGGTCAGGGCTCTGTGTTCGGTACGCTGGTTGGGGCGGTGATCATGACGGTGGTGGCCAATGGCTGCACCAAGCTCGACCTGCCCAACTGGGTTCAGGAGATTGTGACCGGGCTGATCATCGTGTCGGCCGTCGCCCTCGACCGGTTTCGACAGCCCAGGGACTGACCAGGGCGGTCGTCAGCCGCCGCAGCCCTCGACCAGGGCGGATCCGATCCGCACCATCGTGGACCCCTCGAGGATCGCCTCCTCGAAATCGCCGCTCATGCCCATCGAGAGTTCGCGAAGCTGATCCGCGAAGCCGGCGGCTGCAAGACGATCGCGAAGCTCGCGGAGCCTGGCGAACTCGCGGCGGGCGTCGGCGGCCGCGGAGTCGGGGTGGCTCGCCATGCCCATCAGCCCGCGGAGCCGCACGTGCACCGCGGCGGCCGCCGCCGCCACCAGGCCCGGCACCTCGGCCTCGCTCACCCCCGATCGGCCCGGATCGGTGGTCAGGTTCACCTCGATGAGCACCTCGCACGGGCGGCCCAGGGCCGCCGCCTCCGCCTCGATCGCCGCGAGCAACCTCGGGCTGTCGAGCGTGTGCACCAACGACACCACCGGGAGCGTGCGGCGGACCTTGTTCCGCTGCAGGTTGCCGATGAGATGCCACACGGGGTGGGGCTCGACATCCCCGATCGCTGCGGCTTTCTCCCAGAGCTGCTGCGGACGGCTCTCCGCAAGGTCGCGACATCCCGCCTCGAGCAGAAGCCGCGTCATCTCGACGCCGACATACTTGGTGACGCCGATCAGCGTCACGCTCCCGTCTGGTCGCCCAGCGCGGCGACAGGCTTCTGCCACGCGGCCGCGGATGGCGGCGAGATTTTCGCGGCAGCGTCGCTGGAGGGCGTCACTCGCCGGATCCGTCATCACTGGATTTCCAGCGTCCGCGTTACCTCGCCGCTCTTCTTGACGCGGCCGACGAGGAACTCGCACGAGACGTTGCACCCCAGGAGCGTGCGGTTGCGGGGCGTGTCGAGCGATCGGTAGACGAGCCACTGCTCGAGGCCAGCCTGCACGCGGTAGCCCACGGCCTGATGCGGCGGCAGGATCAGCCGCGTGTCCGCGACCGTCAGTTGCCGCCACGTGAGCGGCCCGCCAATCCGGCTGGCATCGAAGTCGAGCCAGAGCGGTGCATAGAGCCGGCCGCCCCCCTGCTGCGAGAGCACGAGCCCACCCGACGCCGCCTCCAGTCGGCCGGCGCCGGCGGTCCGCCACTCGGGCAGGCCCAGCGGCAGCGCCATGAGCCGAGTCGCCGTGTCCGACACCCGAACCTCGCGGGTGTCGTCGGCGGGCTCGGCGTCGAGCGAGGGTGCCAGTGGCACGAGCCCCCGATAGCGAAGCTCCGTCGGCATCGCGGCCCCGGACGAGGTCACGGCGTCGGCGAGCAGCACGACCCGATCGCGGGGCAGCACGACGACCTGCCGCTCCATCTGCCGGCCGCCACCGAGCGGCGCCGTCAGTTCCAGGAAGGTGGCCTTGCGGTCGGATTCCCAGCACGACACCGTCCACGCCCCCTCTGGCTCCAGAGCCCGGCCATCGGCCCACGCCTCCCACTGCCACGGTCCGTCCACCAGCAGGCGGTCGCCGACGGCGATCTCGAGCCGCGGGACGGGGTGCCGGTAATCGATCATCAACCGCACGCTGCGACGGTCCCAGCCGGTGCGAATGATGGCCACGCCAGCCGCCGCATCGTGAAGGTCGCGGTCGAGCAGATTCGGGTCAGCCACCGTGGCTCGATCGCGGGCCACGGCCCGCGCGGTGCGGCTCCGGCGACCCCCGAGCGTCGCGAGGGCATCGAGCAACGGCGCGGTGAAGCACGCCGGCATGCGGCCGGCGGCCGCAAGCAGGCGACCCTGACGACCCACGAGCCGCAGCGCTGCCGCCGCGGCGGCCCGCCAGCGCTTCTCGGTCGCGTCGCTCCAGGCAGCTCGCCCCGTCGCCAGCGCGATCTCGCGGGCGGCCGTCCAGCGGATCACCCGTTCCACCATTGCCTGCGAGCCCGTGAGGTTCGTGATCCCCTCCGGGGAGACCAGTCGTTCGATTTCGGCAGCGAGCGCCGTGGCCGCGCCGTCCTCGAGACAGCGGCAGGCTTCGACATCGCGAAACAGCCGGGCCAATACCAGCACAAACCTCGCGGGTTGCGTGTCGCCCATCGCAAGCTGAGCCTGCGCCGTCCGCGCCTGCCCCACGATTCGTTCCAGAAGCCCGCCTGCCGATCCGCCGGCCCGCTTCGTCCGGGCCATCCATGCCAGTGCCCAGGTCGCGGCCTCGCAGGTCGACCAGCGCTCGGCGGCAGCCTTCGCCCCGGCAATCTCATCGAGACTCTCACCGATTGCCGTCTCGAGAAACGCCATCCGCTGGGCGTTGCGGCTTCCCTTGGCGACGACCGCCGCGAGTGACCGCAGTCGCTGCCGGCCGTCGAACGTCTCGATGGTCTCGGCCAGGAGACGGATCCGGTCGGCTGCATCACGAGCCGTCACGCTCTCAGGCTTCTCCCGCGGCGGCCGAGGCTGCGACCGACCGTTGCGTGCGGCGGCATCCGCCGCCACTGGAACCGTCTGCGAAGCCGCCGCCTCCACACCCGCCTCCAGCGCAGCTTTTTTCCTACCGCGACTCGACCGACTGCCTTGATTCGTGGCGACCATGACGTTTCCGGGAGGCTCCGCGTGGGGGATCGTCGACCGCTCCTGCCCGCCGCGGATCGCGGCCGGCACGGCGTGGCGGTATCGTATCGGAGGGAATGCTCGCCATCCACCACCTTCACGTTCGCCATCTCCCTGTGGCAGGAGGACCTCCGGCCATGCCGATGCCCGCCGCTGAACATGCGTTCTTCTTCCGAGGCCGCGGCCTGGCCTACGCTGCGTTGCGGGGAGCGGTCACGGCGTGCGCTCTGCTGCTCGGGATTGCCGGTGCCGACGACGTCGCCGTCGTCGAGCCGTCGCCCCCTGCGATCGCGGAGCCACGGCCCGACCGCCACCCAAACCTCAAGCGGCTGTCTCCTGCCGAGGATGTCTGGATCGACCCGCAGAAAAAGGTGGTGGTGGTCGGCGGCGCGATCGCCCTCGACCGGGGCATGATCGAGGTGTTCGCCTGCCCGCGGCACACCAAGGAGCACGAGGCGATCGTGGCCACCTCGGCGTCGGCCCGGCTCGTCCATGCGGCGCTCCTCGCGATCGGCCTCGAGCCCGGCAGTCCCGTTTCGTTCGACCCCGACTACGCGGCCGCCCGGGGGCCCATCGTGTCGGTGCGGGTGAACTGGAAAGACGCGGAAGGCCGGATCCAGGAGCGGCCCGCCCAAGAGCTGATCCGGACCGTGAGCACGCAGGCCGCCCTCGAAGCCGACTGGGTCTTCGCCGGGAGCGTGTTCTGGAAGGATCCCGTCGATGGCACGGAGTATTACCAGGCCGATGGCGGCGACCTGATCTGCGTGTCCAACTTCCCCACGGCAACACTCGACCTGCCGATTGAAAGTTCCCAGGCCAATGACGAGCTGATGTTCGAGGTGTTCGCGGGCCGCGTGCCGCCCCGTGGCACCGAGGTCGATTTGATCCTCTCGGCCGGCCCGTAGCGGGCTATCGCCCCACGGACGGCGTGGCCTTGCGGCCCCGGGCTCCC
>CAJBSQ010000300.1 GCA_903958265.1 uncultured Planctomycetaceae bacterium | reverse complement strand
TGCTGTGGGCGCACGAAACTTGAGGGGATTCTTCTTTAGTACGAGAGGATTTGGAAGGACGTTCCGCTGGTGTTCCAGTTGTCGCGCTAGCGGCACGGCTGGATAGCTAAGAACGGAACGGATAAACGCTGAAAGCATATAAGCGTGAAGCCCGCCCCAAGATCAGGTTTCGTAGGGTTTATACCCGAAAGTCCCCTGGAAGACGACCAGGTTGATAGGCCGGACGTGTACGTGCAGTAATGCACTCAGCTAACCGGTACTAACGGACGAACGCTTGACCACTCGTATCCAGTGCTTGCGAGCACATGTTTGCGACATCCGCTTGGCGGATGACAAGCAAAGCGCGTTCTTCGGAACGCATGCCGATTACCACGACTTTTCTGCCGCGAGAGCGGCAGAGCAACCTTTCGCCGCTTCGGCGGCGATTCGGTTTTTCCGGTGACCATATCTGGAAGGTCACACCCGTTCCCATCCCGAACACGGTAGTTAAGCTTCCAGAGCCGATGGTAGTGCCACAAGCGCGAGAGTAGGTATCGCCGGAATTTTTTTCGCCTGGCCCGCACGGCCGCAAAGCCGTGCGGGCCAGTGTCGTTTGAACAGGGCGCGTTTCTATGGGGCACGCTGAAGACGGGCGAGCATGTCCCGCACCAGTTCCAGCGGCAACCCGACGACGTTCGACGGAGTCCCCGACACGAGCCGCAGCGGCAGCCGCTCGTCTTGGAAGCCGCACGCCCCGGCCTTCCCCTGCCACATGCCGCTATCGAGATACCATTCGAGAAACTCCTCGGAGAGCGGGTCCATTTCCAGGATGCTTTCGGCGTCGCCGAATTGGGGCTCTCCGCCAGGCCGCTCCCAGAGGCACACCCCCGACACCACGCGGTGGGATCGCCCGGAGAGGAGAAGCAGCATTTCTCGGGCGGCCACGCGATCAGCAGGCTTGCCGAGGAGCCTGCCGTTGACCTCGGCCAGGGTGTCGCAAGCCAGGATCGTGCCCTTTCCGCAGGTTTCAGCCACGGCCTGGGCTTTCGCGAACGCCAGCCGACGCACGTAGTCGGCAAGCGATTCAGCGGTGGTTCGCGGCGGCGCCCGCTCCTCGACCTCCTCGGGTGGGGCTGAAACCGTCACCTGCCAGCCTTCGGCCGCGGCTAACTGAAGCCGCCGCGGGGAGCGGCTTGCAAGCACGATCGTTGTGGGCGACCTTTGGTCCATGAGCACTCCCGCTGGAGACATCGAGATCCTGTTCGAGGATGACCACCTGATCGCGGTGGTCAAGCCCGCTGGCCTGCCCACCGCCAATGCGGCCCGTGGGCAGGCGAGCGTGTTCACGATTCTCCAGCAGCGGCGCGGTTCCGGGGGTTTCGTGGGAATCGTGAGCCGCCTCGATGCGGTCGTGTCGGGGGTGGTGGTCGTGGCCAAGACCTCCGCCGCCGCCGCGAATCTGGCCGAACAGTTCCGGGAGCGGACCGTGGAAAAGGCCTACGCGGCGATCGTGAGCGGCCGATTTCCCGCGCCACTCAACGAGTGGGTCGACTGGCGCGACGCCATCTCTCGGCGGGAGGGGGCCCATGCCTCGGTGGTGCATCCGGCCGAGGAGGCCCGTGATGGCGGCGGTGACGAGGCCCCGCGGGCGGCCCACGTGAGGGCCCGCGTCGTGCAGCGGGCAGGAGAGGTGTCACTCGTGGAACTCGAGCCGTCGACCGGTCGGCGGCATCAGCTTCGGCTCCAGCTGGCGTCCCGGGGCTGCCCGATTGTGGGCGATCGCCTGTACGGAAGCCGGCAGCCGTGTCGGACCGGCGGCATCGCGTTGCATGCCACCAGGCTTGCCGTGGCGCATCCCGTCACCCACGAGCAGCTGGTCTTCTCATGCCCCTGCGGCAACGCCTGGCGCGAGGCGTTCCCGAGCGTGTTTCGCGGCGGCTCGCGGGCCTGACTGCCGGCCGACGCACCCCCCCTTGGTAGACTCGGCGTGCCATGAACAAGCCAGCCGCCCAAGCCCGTTCGCAACGCCCGCGGTTTCGCGACACGGCCCTGGCGAGCGGCCTGCTCGACGACGCCCAGATCACGGCGGCGGAACGGAGCCTCGGCACGATCGAAAACAGTGAGGCTGCCGACCCCGAGGCGTGGGATCGGGCCTTGGCCGACAGGCTCGTCTCCGATCGCCTGCTCACGCCCTTCCAGGCGCGGGAGATCCTGGCCGGCCGGCGACGGTTCCGGCTCGGGCAGTACACCGTGCTCGACGAAGTCGGCAAAGGAGGCATGGGGCAGGTGTTTCGCGCCGAGCATGCCATGATGGGCCGCGAGGTCGCGGTCAAGGTGTTGCCGCGGGCCAAGTCGACGCCCGAGTCGGAGGCCGCGTTTCGCCGCGAGATGCGGATGCTCGGCCGGCTCGACCACGAGAATCTCGTGCGGGCGTTCGATGCCGGCTACGACGCCATGGTTTCGTATTTGGTGACCGAGTTGGTGCCCGGTGTGGACCTGAAGCACTACGTGCAGAAGGTTGGGCCACTCGACGAGGCGACGGCGGCGTCGGTGATCGCTCAGGCGGCCCGGGGGCTGGCCTACGCCCACGAACAGGGGCTCGTGCACCGCGACGTCAAACCGGGAAACATCCTGGTGATGCAAGACGGTCGCGTGAACGTGCTCGATCTGGGGCTTGCG
>CAJBSQ010000299.1 GCA_903958265.1 uncultured Planctomycetaceae bacterium | reverse complement strand
TGGCGGCGGCAAGCACGCGGGCCTGGGCCGGGGTGGGCCGCCGCGGGGCTGCCGCTCCGCTGGCGACGAGCAGGGGTGATGTTCGCACCCTGGTCCGCAGCCGCACGCCCGCCGGCAGCACCGCCGCGAGCACCTCGCCCCAGCGGGCCATCCACCGCTCGGCCATCCACTTGGTGAGCTCGAGCATCCGCGGTGAGAGCAGGGGCTGCTCGTCCTCCACACCGGCCACGCTTTTGAGCGGCGCCTGCGGCAGCTCGCCGTGCCGCACCGCCACGCAGTAGGCCAGCTGCTCGCGATTGGCCCGCCCCAGTGGCACGCGGACCCGGCGTCCAGGCTCCACGCTCGCGGCCAGCGATTCAGGCACGAGGTAGTCCAGCGGCTTCTCGACCCCCGCAGGCAAAACCACCGTGGCGATGGTGCCGTGGCGGGCGTCGTCCTCGACCCAGCGGGGCCCGCTCTCGAAGAGTTCGCGTTGCGTCGTATGCTGCTTGGACATTCTGGAGATTAGACCCGCCCAGCGGCCACGCGGTCCACGAGCCGCAGCGGACGGGGTCGGCGGAGGGAGGCGAGCATGCGAATCGGCATCTACGGCGGCAGCTTCAACCCAGTCCACCTCGGCCACCTGATCGCCGCGGAGTGCTGCCGGGAACAGGCCCAGCTCGACCGCGTGCTCTTCATGCCGGCCGCAACCCCGCCGCACAAGCAGGGGCAATTGCTGGCCGACGCCGCTGACCGGGTGGCGATGCTGACCCTCGCGGTGGGCGGCCACGAGGCCTTTGCTGTCTCCACGATTGAGGTCGATCGCGGCGGCGTGAGCTACACGGTCGACACGCTCGCCGTGCTTGCGGAACGGCACCCGCACGATACGCTCGCGCTGCTGCTCGGACCCGACGCCCTCGCCCAGTTGCCCACCTGGCGGGAGCCGCGGACGATCGCCGACCGCTGCGAGCTCGTGGCCGTGGAGCGCGAGCGGCTCGACGACGTGGCCGCGATCGCCCGTGACGTCGGGCTCGCCGACCTCCTCGGACAGGAGCGACTCGCTGCGCTCATCGCCGCCCGGGTGCGGATGCCCGCGATCGGCGTGCGGGCGAGCGACCTCCGGGCGGCCGTGGCCTCGGGCACGAGCATCCGCTACCGCACGCCGCGGGCAGTGGAGGCCTTCATCATGAGCCACGGCCTGTACCGTGACGGTTGACCGCATCGCGAGCGGTGCCCGCATCGGAGCCGCCACGCGCGAGCCCCTTGAGGCGGGCGGCGAGAAGGCGGCTCATCGGCTCGCCCGACAGCCGTGAATCGTCGGCCAGCGTCCTCAGCAGGCGGTCGAGCCGATCGGCGGTCGAGTGCTGCAGGTTCAGGAGCACGTGGCACACGCCGCCCACGCTGCACACGCCTCCCGGCATGTCGCCCAGGGGCTCCTCGCGGACGTGATAGCCGAGGTCTGAGGCGAGCTGCCGGGCTTCCTCGAGCAGGCCGAGCGTGTCGGACACAGCGTCACCTCCCCCAGCCCCCAGGCAGACCACGCTGCTCGCGTCGCTCATCCATGGCCCGGCGATACTCGACGTAGCGCGACCGCTGCTCCGGCGTCGTACGATCAATCATCGACTTCCGCCACTTGTTGCGGCTTTCCTCGCTGCTGCTGCCGCTGCTGCTGCCGGTGGGGGCCGGTGGTCCGCCGCCGGTCGTGCCGCCCGGGGCGGTGCCGCCCTGGGCCGTGCCGCCGGCTGCCTGGCTCCCCTGCCCGCCGCCAAAGACTCCCGCGATGGCGCGGCCGGCATCGAAGGCCTTCCGCATCATCTCCTCCTGATCGATCTGACGGTCGAGTTCGGCCTGCCGCTTCTCCGGCGAGGCCGCGAAGTAGGAGTCGATCCGCGCCCGAAACGCGGAGCGGAACATGCTGCCCCCCTCCCGCTCGACCTGCGGCCGCAGGTGCGGCGGGAGCGACTCCACCTTGGTGCGAATCGTGTTCATCGCGGTGACGGCGGCCGTGGCCTCGGCGATCGTCTTGGGCCCGCCCCCCTCACCAAACTGCTTCTGGGCTTCCTGCTGAAGTTGCTGGATCTCGACCACGCGAGGATCGGTCCAGAACGAGATCCATCCCATGAACCAGGCCGCGATCAGGGCGAGCAGCACGAGGCCCGCGATGACGGCAACCCAGAGGCCCCGATTGGATGCCCCCGCTTCACGCGTCGGCACGCGGGTAGTGCGCGATGACCGAATGGCAGCAGTGCTCATGAGGAACCTCCGGCAGTCAAAAAAACGGATTCAGAGATTGTCGACGTGGCCGTCGAAGTACAGGAAGTTTCGCGAGCCCTCGGGGGGCGACCAGTTCGGGTCGTCGGTGCGGTTGACTTCGGCGTCGTCGGAGTTGAACAGGCCGGCGAAGCCCGTCATGTGGAACGGGCCAAACTCGTAGAGCACCCAGAGCTTCGACGAGGCGAGGTTGCTGCCGAGCCGGCTGGAGGTGAGGGCCTCTTCGCGGGTCTTGCCCTTTGTCTGATCAGTCGAAAGGAGCCGGCGGATCGGATACTCGTAGCTCGTGCCCTCGTAGGGAACATCCTTGTATTCCGCAGGCCGCTGAGCCAAGGGTATCTGGGCCATCTTCTGCTGGATCTGCTGGGCGTAGGCGGAGCCCGGCTCGCGGGCGAAAAAGACGCTGTCCGACGGGCAGCGGAAGGCCTCGCGGTTGTTCTCCATGAACGGGCCAAGGGCCGAGACGATGCTCGGCCGGATCGGTTTGTCGGGCCAGCGTTCGAGGATCTCAAGACTCGGCAACTGGGCGGCCACCGGAAAGCGGCCCTTGGTCTTGCGGTCCATGT
>CAJBSQ010000298.1 GCA_903958265.1 uncultured Planctomycetaceae bacterium | reverse complement strand
CACCCGAGACATCGTCACGGCGCGAACGGTGCTCGACGGCTGGGAGGTCGAGATCGTAGACGTCGCCGGCACCCGGGGAGACGAGACCGCCGTGTCGACTATCGAGCGAGCGGGAATCGAACGGGCGCTGGCCGAGCGGGCGCTGGCCGATCTCGTGCTCCGCGTGATTCCCGCCGACGCGGCGGCCGGCGGTGGAGGGCCTGCCGCAGGGAACGAACTGCTCGTGCTCACGAAGGCCGACCTGGCGACCGAGGCGACGCTGGCCGCGGCGACGGCGGCAGGGGCGATCGTGACCTCAGCCGTCACCGGGGCGGGTGTCGACACGTTGATCGCAGCGATCGTCGAGCGGCTCGTGCCGGAGGAGCGACTCGATCCCGACCTGCTGGCCGGGGCCGTGCCGTTCACGCGGCGACAGCTCGACGCGATCGAAACCCTGGTCGGGCCGCCGAGAGGCGATGCAGGTGAGCAGCCGTAGACGCAGGAGGGAAAATACCTGCGGCTCTGTGCTACCAAGCCCCGACAGCCTCATGCAGGCGGAAAACCTGCCCCGACGGAACGGCGCGGTGCAACGAAACCGAGACTCGGCTCAGACTTCCGCCTCGCCCTCGGCCTCTTCCCGCTCTTTCGACCAGCCGACCCGCTTCTTCGAGAGGCCGATCTTCCGCTCTTCGGTGTCGACACGCAGGATCTTCACCTCGAGCGGATCGCCGACCTTCACGATCTCCTCGGCATTCTCCACCTTGTCCTCGGAGAGTTCCGAGATGTGAAGCAGCCCCTCGAGGCCGTCCTCCAGGCCGACAAAGACGCCGAAGTTCGTGATCTTCGTGACGGTGCCCTTCACCACGTCGCTCGGCTTGTACCGCTTGGGGATGTCGGTGGTCCACGGGTCGTCGGCCATCTGCTTCAGCCCCAGGGCGATCCGCCGCCGCTGCTGGTCGACCGACAGCACCTTGCACTCCACCTCGTGGCCCTTCTCCAGCATCTCGCTGGGATGGGTCACCTTCCGCGTCCACGACATGTCGGTGACATGGAGCAGGCCGTCGAGGCCGTCGTTGATCTCGATGAAGGCGCCGTAGTTGGTGAGGTTTCGCACCACGCCCTTGACGATCGCCCCCGGCGGGTAGTCGGCGGCCACCTTTTCCCAGGGATTCTGCTGGGTCTGCTTCATGCCCAGCGAGATTTCCTGCTTTTCCTTGTTGATGGCCAGCACCACCACCTCGACCTCGTCGCCCGGCTTCACGAGTTCGCTCGGATGGCTGACCCGCTTCGTCCAGCTCATCTCGCTGATGTGCACGAGCCCCTCGACGCCGTCCTCGAGTTTCACAAACGCCCCGTAGCTCATCACGTTGACGACCGAGCCCTGGCAGACCGTGCCCACCGGGTACTTGTCGGCGACCTTGGCCCACGGGCTGGCTGTCCGCTGCTTCATGCCCAGCGCGATCTTCTCGCGGTCGCGGTCGATGTGCAGCACCTGCACCTCGATCTCCTGGTCGATCTGCACCATCTCGCTCGGATGGCCGATCCGCGCCCAGCTCATGTCGGTGATGTGGAGCAGCCCGTCGATGCCGCCGAGGTCCACGAACGCACCGAAGTCGGCGATGTTCTTGACCACGCCGCGGCGGATCTGGCCAACCTCCAGCGTTTCCATGAGCTGCTTCTTCCGCTCGGCCCGTTCCTGCTCGATGAGGGCGCGGCGGGAGACGACGATGTTTCGGCGGGCCTCGTCGATCTTCAGCACGAGGCACTGGATGCACCGGCCGCAGTAGTCGCCGATGTCGGCTGGCCGGCGGATGTCGACCTGGCTGGCCGGCAGAAACACGTTGACGCCCGAGATGTCGACGAGCAGGCCGCCCTTGATCTTCCGGGTCACAAAACCCGTGACCACGTCGTTCTCGTGGACGCTCTCCATGACCCGGAGCCAGTCCTCGATCCGACGGGCCTTCCGCTTGGAAAGCGTGATCAGGCCCCGCTGCTCCTCGAGCGAACCGTCTTCGAACTCCTCGAGCAGCACCTTGACGGTGTCGCCGATCTGCGGCGGAGGCTCTGTCTCGTCCCACTCGTTCCGCGGAATGTGGCCTTCGCTCTTGTATCCCACGTCGACGAGCACGAACTCGTCATCGACTCTCAGGATCTTCCCCAGGAGCACGGAGTTGACGGCGAGCGTGGAGGTGCCGACCGAATATTCGCCGTCGACGGCACCCGCCATGGCGAGTTCAAGTTCCTGATCGAGTTCGTCGCCTAGTTCCAGTTCGCGGATGAGGTTGCGGTTGACCATGCGTGGGGGGGGTTTCGGGGAAAAACGGGGTTGGGGAAGAAAAAATGACGCGGGCCACGAGGATTCGAGCCGCGCAGCATAACAGGGGCTTCCCCAGGGAACAATCGAGCCTGATTCCCCCGCCGCCGCAGGTTCCCTGACCGATCGGGCACCCAGGTCTGCTGGACACCGCCCCGGCGGCGGGCCGATCCTTCCGACGGTGGGAGGCCGCAGCATGATCACGTCCACTCCGCGCACCGCGACCGCCAGGCTGTTTGCCGTGGCCAACCGCCTCGTGTTCGCGGCCACGGCCCTGATGGTGCCGGCGGTGTCGTCGGGCCAGTTCCTGGAGGCTGACGGGGGGACGTCGGCCGTCACCCTCGGCGACGCCCGGACGCAGAACTACCGCGTGGGCATCGTTGTCACTGCTGAGGGGGGGCCATGCAGTGGGATCTACGCCACGCTGCCGGTGCCCAACGACTGGCCCGAGCAGAAGGTCCGGATCGTCAGCGAGGAGACCTCCCCCCACGTGAAATCGCTCCGCTACCGGGTGCTGCCGGGCGAGATCAAGCAGATGATCGTCGAGATTCCCAGCCTGCCCGCCGGGCAGCAGGCGAAGGCGGTGGTGACCTTCGAACTGGAGCGATCGGCGATCCTCGCCCCGGTCGACACCGCTGGCTTGGAAGCCCCCTCCAAGCCGGACCGCAGCCTGCGGGCCCACCTCGCTCCGAGCCCCTACGTCGAATCCCGCGACCCCAGGATCGTGCGACTGGCCAAGGAGACGGGCGCTGGGCTCGCGGGCTGGAAGAAGGCCGAGGCGATCTACGACACCGTCCGCGACAAGGTCGAATACCGCAACGGCGAGCTGAAAGGCGCCCGCCGCGCACTGGCCGACGGCTGGGGCGACTGTGAGGAACTGACGTGCCTGTTCATCGCCATGTGCCGGGCCGAGGGCATCCCCGCGCGAACGGTCTGGGTCGAGGGGCACTGCTACCCGGAGTTTCACCTCGTCGACGCCGCGGGCGCCGGCCACTGGTATCCGTGTCAGGCCGCCGGCACGCGGGCCTTCGGCGGAATGCCCGATCAGCTCCCGATCCTCCAGAAGGGCGATTCCTTCCGCGATCCAGACCGCCCCGGCAAGCAACTCCGCTACGTGTCGGAGTTCATCAAGGGCGCGGCCGTCGAGGGGGGCGGCTCGCCCCGGGTGACGTGGATCCGCGAGGGTGCGTGAGCGAACCGGTGTGGACCACCGGGCTCCGGCTACTCCAGGCCAGCGCCGATAAAGCTCGGCTCTTCGCCGATCGGACGGCCGAACTGGTCGCGCTGCACGGGGGTGAACCACCGCGGCACGATCGGCAGGCCGGCGTCTTTCCAGGCTGCTTCGAGCCGGTCGCCCGCGAGTTTCACGATCTTCTCGCGGCCCCGACCCACGAGCGTGGCCCGGTCGGCCCAGGGCGTCACCGGGCCGTCGAAGCCCGCCGCCTTCGCCTGCGTGAGCACATCGGCCAGGCTGATCGTACCCGTGTCGCCAGGCATCAGCCGGTGGGCATGGGTGAGTTCGGCAGCCGGGACGTCACCGGGGGCGTCGGAGAGCCGCACCTCGACGAGCCGGCCCTTCGGCACCTTGGCGATGAGTTCCAGAGGCTCACCCGTCACGTGCAGGGCCCAGGCGTCGGCCACCGCGCCGATCCGCTCATGGGCCACCATCACGAGGCCGAGCAGGCCCTCGAAGGTGTGGATGAACTGATTCGCCTTCCCCTCGCGGACTTCGGCCTCGGGCCGGAACGTGAGCCCGAGCATGATGTCGTGCTGGGCGAGCAGTTCGCCGATGTCGTGCAGTCGCGACCGGTAGAGCTCGAAGAAATCCTTGAACGAGTGCTCGTCCGACGCCGGGGCGACGGTCGCCACCGCCCGCATTGCCTCCGTGGCTGCCGCGAGTTCGAGCCGCCGGGGCAGGGCGGCGAGTTCCTCTTTGAACACGGCGTCGTCGGCAGCGAGCTGCACGGGCAGGTGGAAGCAGCCGCTCTTCAGTCGGGCGCTCACCATCAGCCGGCGGGCATGGGGCACACCGAAGGCGTCGGCCTGCTGCTGGAAGTCGAGGATGTCGATGTCCATGGCGTCGAAGCCGAAGGACAGGGCGAGTTCGATGAGCTCGCTGGGGCGCCCGGAAAGAGGCAGGCCGACCGTGCTGAGGTTGCGGAACATGCGGAACAAAACTCCCGATGTGGGCTCCCAGGCTCCCGTTGTGGGCTCCCAGTTGGAATGACGTGGACGGGGGAGTATGACTGACACCGCCCGCATTTGGAAGAACCTCGGCTGATGTCCATCCTCGAAGCCATCGTGCTCGGTGTCGTGCAGGGACTCACGGAGTTTCTGCCGGTTTCCAGCACCGCCCACCTGCGGATCGTGCCTGCCCTGCTGGGCTGGAACGACCCCGGGGCGGCCTATTCCGCCGTTCTTCAGACCGGCACGCTGGCAGCCGTCTGCCTGGCCCTGCGGCATGACATCGCGGCCCTGCTGGGGGGCTGTCTCGCAGCGGTCCGCTCCGGCCGCCCCTACGGCACGCCGGAATCTCGACTGTCGCTGCTGATCGTGCTGGGCACGGTGCCGATCGTGGCCGCCGGCCTGGCGTTCAAGGATCTGATCCGCGGCGAGGCCCGGCGGCTGGACGTGGTGACGGCGGCGCTCGTGGCCGCCACCGCCCTGATGGCGATCGCCGAACTCGCGAGCCTCCGGCGGCAGCGGCGGACCGGCCGGCCCGGGCGTCATGGGCTCGCCGAGGTCCGATTCGGTGACGGCCTCGTGATGGGACTGGCGCAGTGCCTGGCCCTGGTGCCCGGCACATCGCGGAGCGGCGTCACGATCTCAACCGGCATGCTCGCGGGGCTCGACCGTCCGACGGCGGCGCGGTTTTCCTTCCTGCTGTCGCTGCCGGCGGTGGCGGCGGCCGCGCTCCTCGAAGCCTGGCAGCAGCGGGAGGAGATCCTCGGCAGCGGGCCCCAGGTGACGGCCCTGATCGTGGGCACGGTGGTGGCTGGCATCGTTGGCTACGCCTCGGTTCGCTGGCTCCTCCGGATGCTCACGGGCCACACCCTCTGGCCGTTCATCATCTATCGCCTCGGTCTGGCCGCCCTGCTCACCTGGTCGCTCGCGGCTGGCTGGGTGGCCGCTCCCGCGGTCTGACGCGGATTCGAGGCCGCAACGGGCGGGCAGGCCATCAGCGAACATGCCGCGGAACGCTTCGGCGACATCCGGCTGATCGCGTTCCACCAAAGCCAGGGCCGCTCCGGACGCCCGGACCGCTCCTCCCGAGGCTCACGAGTCGCTCATCATCCGGAAGACCGTTGAGGAGGTGCCATTGACCGGGCTATTATTGAGGTGCCATTGACCGGCCGAGCGCTATCCTTGCCAAACCCCACGAAACCGCATGACAAAAAACATCCAAGCACTCATGCTTACCGCCAGCCTTGCCTGGGGCTTGGTGCCCTCTCTTCAGGCCTCGGACAGTAACAGCACCACTTCTTTCGAATACACGGGCTCCATCGCCACGTGGACGGTGCCTCTGACTGCTTCCTATGAAATCACAACTTATGGCGCTAAGGGTGGGGGTGCTTACGGCGGAAATGGGGCTGTGGTTGGTGGGAGTTTCCTACTTAAT
>CAJBSQ010000297.1 GCA_903958265.1 uncultured Planctomycetaceae bacterium | reverse complement strand
GACCCTCGTGGTCGATGAGTCCGCGACCGGTGGTCGGGTGGATCTTGGCGTGGGGAGGATCAACGTCGCCGCCGGGGGCATCACCGCCGAAGCGCTCGTGCTCGACATCCTCGCCGGCCGCACGGGCACCGCGGGCCTCTGGTCTGGCACCACCGGGATCACCTCATCGGTGGCGGCAGCCGCCGTCGCAGCCGCATCCTCTCCCCGGGCCGTGGGCTGGATCGACGACGGCGCCGGCGGCCTGTCGGTGGCCTTCTCCGCCCCCGGCGACTCAAACATCGATGGTTTCGTGGATATTCTCGACGTCGCCAACTTCCTGAGCGCTGGCAAGTACGACGCGGGCGCGCCGGCTGTCTGGAGCCAGGGCGACTTCAACTACGACGGCATCGTCGACATCCTCGACGTCGGCGATTTCGTCGTCACGGGCCTCTACAATGCGGGCACGTACCTGCCAGTGCCCTCCGCGTCTGTCGTGGTCACAGCCGTCCCCGAACCGGCCACCGGCGTGGCCGCTGGCCTTGCCTGCCTGATCGCGGCGATGCAGGCCCGGCGGCGAGTTCGGTCGGCGGCCGACCGGCACGGCCCATCGTGAGGCGCACGCTGCTCGCGGTGGCGCTGGCAGCCGCCGCAGTCGCTCCCGCTCGAGCGGATGACCGCCCGTGGCTCGCGCCTCCGGCACTGGTCGAGGGCGACACCGTAGCCCTGGTCGCACCCTGCGGCATCTGCGAGGAAGACGACGCCCGTCGCTTCGCCGACTCCCTCACCGCGGCCGGCTTTCGGGTCGTGGTGGAGCCCGAGATTCACGATCGCCGCCATCGCTACCTCGCCGGCACCGACGACGAGCGGGCGGCGGAGCTCGACCGGGCGATCCGAGATCCGGCGGTCCGCGGCATCTTCGTGCTCCGGGGCGGCTTCGGCCTGACGCGGATCCTCGACCGCATCGACTACGACGCCCTCCGCCGCGACCCGAAGGTGATCGTGGGCTATTCCGACGTCACCGCGCTCCATGTGGCCGCGGGCCGCCGGGCCCGCCTGGTCACGTTTCACGCGCCGATGGCCAGCGCCGTAAAGGTGGTGGGAGAGGATCCCTCGTTTGCCGAGCAGTCGTACCGCGACATGCTCTTTCTCAGGCCGGCGGCCCCGCGGCGGATGATCCCGCTGCCGGAAGGCGAACGGCCGACGACCGTCACCGGCGGCCAGTGCACGGGCCGGCTCGTGGGGGGCAATCTCTCGCTGATCGCGGCCACGATCGGCACGCCCTACGCGATCGACACCAAGGGCTGCGTGCTGTTTCTCGAGGACGTGAACGAGCGGCCCTACCGCGTAGACCGGCTGCTCTCGCAGCTCCGGCTGGCGGGCCTGCTCGACGGCCTCGTCGGCGTGGTGGTGGGGCGCTTCACCTGCGACGACTACGAAGGCGAGAAGAAGGAGCAGGACGAGCGGGAGCAGCGGGAGGTGGTGCTGGAATACTGCAAGCCGCTCGGCTGCCCGGTGGTGGCTGACTTTCCCTGCGGCCACGTCCGCGACAACGTCACGCTGCCGCTCGGCGCCCGGGTAGCCCTCGACGCCGACGCGGGCACGCTCGAGGTGATCGAGCCATCGTGCGTGGCACGCTAGTGCCTCCCCTCCAGGAAGCGTAACGCCGTAAGGCGTACGGCTGCCCCACGCTGGACCTGGTGCACCATCCTCATCGCTCACGCGCTTGGGCCTCCCCTCCAGGAAG
>CAJBSQ010000296.1 GCA_903958265.1 uncultured Planctomycetaceae bacterium | reverse complement strand
TTCAAGGACACCAGCGGCCCGAGCCTCTACATTCTCGTCAAGCTCATGAGCATGGTGAGCGTGGTGGTCGCCGGCCTCGTGGTGCGATACTCGCTCGAGGCGCTGGGGATCTTCTGAGGGGATCGATCGCGAGTCGGGGCAGTCGGACCGGGCGTTTGGTTGGCGAACTCGCGAGCAGGGCCCCGCGGCCGGCGGGAGACATGCTCGGACCTGGCGGCATTTGTGATTTCTAGGCTCTGACGGAATGTCGGAGTCTTGTGTCCACAAATGTCACCAGGTCCTGTGCGTGCCCCCCGACCGACCGCTCCTCCGTGTGCGGTGACGACCAGGCCGGCAGTTTCGGCGGAGCGGGTCGGGGGAACGCGCAGAAGACGGTGACACTTGCGGACGTTGGACTTGGCTCTACCGTTGGGGCATCGAACTCGCAAGTGCCGCCGGCTCCGAGCATTTCACCGCCCGCTCCGAATGGGCTCCTGCATCCCCTGAGCCGATTCCCTCGATTCTGACCCCACAATGCAACCCGGATTCGCATTCGAGATCGCGGCCACGGACGGGGCGGCGCGGGCGGGAACGCTGACGACGCCCCACGGCAGCGTGCCCACGCCCCTGTTCATGCCGGTGGCCACGCTCGCCAGCGTGAAGGGAGTCGATATCGGCCGCGTTCGCGAGACCGGCGCCGGGATGGTGCTCTCCAATGCGTATCACCTCCACCTGCGGCCCGGCGAGCTGCTCGTCGAGGCGGCTGGTGGGGTGGCGGCGTTCACGGGCTGGAATGGCCCGACGCTCACCGACTCCGGCGGGTATCAGGTGTTCAGCCTCGCCCGCCAGGTGAAGGTGACCGAGGACGGCGCGTTCTTCCGTTCGCACATCGACGGTAGTCCTGTCGCCTTCACGCCGGAAAACTCGATGCGGATCCAGGAGCGGATCGGCGCCGACGTGGCGATGCAGATGGATCACGTCGTCGCGCTGCCCGGCGAGCGGCGGGTGGTCGAGGATGCGATGCGGCGTTCCCTCCGCTGGGCCGAGCGGTGTCGGGAGGCGCACACGCGGCCCGATCAGGCGCTATTTGGCATCGTGCAGGGTGGGCTCGATGCGGAACTGCGGCAGGAGAGCGCCGAGCGGCTGCAGGCGATCGGCTTTCCCGGGTACGCGGTGGGTGGTCTGTCGGTCGGCGAGGGGGCGGAGGCGATGGTCGCGGCGCTGGCCGTCACCACACCCCACCTGCCCGCCGACCGCCCCCGCTACCTGATGGGCGTGGGCCAGCCGGAGGACATCATGGCCGCCGTGGCCGCGGGGATCGACATGTTCGATTGCGTGCTCCCCACCCGCTGCGGCCGCAACTCGCTCGTCTATACCTTCGCCGGACAGGTCCGCCTGCGGAATGCCCGGCATGCGGCCGACCCGCGGCCGCTCGAGGAGGGGTGTCCCTGCGTGGCCTGCCGCCACTCCCGCTCCTACATCCGCCACCTGTTCATGGCCGGCGAGATGCTCGGCCCGATTCTGGCCTCGATCCACAACCTGACCTTCTATCAGCGGCTGGTGGCCCGACTGCGGGCCGCCGTCGTCGCTGGCAGGCTCACGGAGACGCTCGGCGAACTCCGCGCCGGGCTGGCCGCTCCGGAGCGGGCCGCAGGGGCCTCGTGAGCCGAGTCGCGTCGCATCCGCACGCGACGCACCGCTCTTGTCGCTCGCGCGCGGCGGCCACTACATTTGCGGGTCTTGCACGGTGGGATCGCCCGCCGTGGTCCCCGTCCTTCCCGTTTGCCGCCATGCCATCCCTCGTGCTGATCGTCCCGATGCCGCTCGCCAGGGCCGCCGTCTGCCTTGCCCAGGCCGAAGCGGCCAATGGTGCCCAGCGGCCGGACCTGCCGTTCGCCCTCCAGTACCTGCCGCTGCTGGCGATCGCCGCGGCTGCGTACCTCCTGCTCTTCCGGCCGGAGCGGGAACGGATGCGGAAGCAGCAGGATCTGCTCAAAGCCCTCAAGCGAAACGACCGGGTCGTGACCTCCTCGGGGATCTACGGTACGGTCGCCAATGTCGAGCGCGAGGTGGATCGGGTGACGCTCAAAGTGGACGAGGCATCGAACGCAAAGCTCACGGTCACGCTCGCCAGTATCGCCAAGGTGCTCCGTGACGGGGCGGCGGACGACGGTGGGGGCGGCTGATCCGCCTCCGCATTCAACGAACAACGCAGGGAACGAGACCGCAGGTATGAACATGTCGAGCATCGCATTTGGTTTTCTGGCCCAGGTCACGTCGGCCGTCACGTCGGCGGCCGCGACGGTTCCGGCCGAGGCCCTGCCCTGGTGGCGGGAGAGTTGGGCGCTCTGGGGCATCGTGCTGCTGACGCTCGCCGTTCCCACGCTCGTGGCTCGGCTGATCGCGGGCGGGCTGCGGGCGACCGACATGTGGGGTCGCATTGCCACCGTGCTCGTGGCGCTCACCGCCGGCGCGGTGATCTGCTGGCTGGGCTGGCCGCCGCGGCTGGGCATCGACCTCAAAGGAGGCTTGATCCTGGTCTACGAGGTCGACAACTCCAAGCAGACGGCTGCCCGCGTCGATGACACGGTGCGGCGCATCGAGGGCATGGCCGCGACGCAGGAGGGCTCTCAGGGGAGCGTCCGCCGCCGCGCTGGAGGGGGCGTGACGGTGCGGCTGGCAACGCCCGACGAGCGGGCTCGCGAGGCTTTTCTGGCGACGCTCACCGGAGCGGAGTTCGACCGCGTGGCCGTGCGGGAGGCGGGCCGCCGCGGCTCGGCCGACGCGCTCGAAATCGACTACGACGTGGTGCCCGAGTCGGCCCCGGTCGCCATGGACAAGCTCGTCGCTGCGGTCAGTCGCCGGGTGAATCCAGGCGGCCAGAAGGAAGTCACCGTTCGGCAGTACGGCCTCGACCAGATCGAGGTGATCATTCCCGACGTCGAGCAGTCGGAGGTCGACCTGATCAAGCGGATCGTCTCCAGCGCCGGCGTGCTCGAGTTTCGGATCCTCGCCAATCGTGATGATGTCCGCCATCAGGCGGCGATCGCGCTGGCTGCCAAGACGGCGGGCCAGTCGGTGCGGCAGAAGGACGAGACGCTCGCCCGTTGGGTGCAGATCGATCTCAAGAAGATGGATCCGTCCGATGATGCCCGGTTGGTGACCCGACAGACTGCCGACGGCGGCCTCGAAGTCCTCGTGATCACCGATCCTTTCAACGTCACCGGCGGTGATCTGGGTCGGGTGAGCCCCAGCCTCGACGAGCAGCTGAGCCCGTGCGTGAACTTCACCTTCAACTCCAGCGGTGCCGCGCGGTTCGGGCTGCTCACGGGCCGCAACCTGCCCGACCCCGCCAACGGTCTCCAGAGCAGGCTCGGCATCCTGCTCGACGATGTGGTGCAGTCGGCGCCGGCGATCAAGAGCACGATCACGTCGTTCGGCCAGATCACCGGCAACTTCAAGCAGCCCGAGGTCGATTTCCTGGTCGAGGTGCTCAATGCGGGCAGCCTGCCGGCCGCCCTGCGGAGCGAGCCGATCAGCGAGCAGCGGATCAGTTCACAGCTCGGCGACGACACGATCAAGTCGGCCCGGCTGGCGATGCTCATGGCGACACTCCTCGTCTTGACCTTCATGCTGGCCTACTACCGGTTCTCCGGGCTGGTGGCCGACCTCGCGGTGCTGCTCAACATCCTGCTCGTGGTGGCGGTGATGATCTCGTTCAAAGCCGCCTTCACGCTCGCCGGTCTCGCCGGCCTCGTGCTCTCGGTGGGCATGGCGGTTGACGCCAACGTGCTCATCTACGAGCGGATGCGGGAGGAGATCGACCGCGGCGCCGCCGTGCGGATGGCGATCCGCAACGGCTTCCAGCGGGCGTTTTCGACGATCGTCGACTCCAACCTGACCACGCTGATCACGGCGGTCGTGCTGTTTGCGATCGGCACCGACCAGCTCAAGGGCTTTGCCGTCACGCTATTCTTCGGCCTGCTCCTCAATCTGTTCACGGCCGTGTTCTGCTCGCGGGTGGTGTTCGACCTTGCCGAGCGAAACCGCTGGATCACGTCGCTCTCGATGGCCCGGATCTTCGGCCAGCCCAACTTCCAGTTCGTCAAGTGGATGAAGCCGGCGATCATCGGCTCGGTGCTCTTCATCCTGGCGGGCCTGGCTGCCGCCTGGCAGCGGGGCCAGGGACTCTTCGACATCGACTTCACGGGTGGCACGAGCGTGCAGGTGGAGTTCAAGCCCGACCAACCGCTCGGCATCGCCGCCGTTCGCGAGGCTGTCGCGGCACTCCCAGACGCCGCGGTGAGTTCGGTATCGACGCCCGGGAGCGCCCCTGATCTGCGGTACAAGATCGACACGTCGCTGCGGGGCGATGAGGCGCGGGACGTGGAGGCGACGATCCGCGACCTGTTTCCCGGTCGGCTCGCGACGTACGGCATGGACATCATCGACGTGACGTCGGAGGCCGCTCCCGCCGCTGAGAAGGGGGATGGCAAGGGGGGTGATACGGCGGCCGAGTCGGTGCCGACCACGATCGCGAAACTCCGCTTTCCCCAGAAGATCAGCCGGCCGACGCTCCGGGCGACGGTCAAGGCAGCGCTCGAGGCCGAGAAGATCGGTGATGCGGATTTCGACATCGCATCCACCGAGCCCGCAGCGGCCATGGGCCGGGCCTGCAGCGACTGGACGCTGTCGACCACACTCGACGCGGCCTCAACGCGCGGCATTCTCGAGGGAGTGAAGGCGTCGCTCGCCGAGACCCCTGTCTATCTCGCCGCCAACACGATCGGCGGCAAGGTGGCTGGGAATACCAAGATCACCGCCATCTATGCCCTGCTCGCCAGCCTGCTGATGATCGTGCTGTATGTCTGGATCCGCTTCCAGAACGTCGCCTTCGGCTTGGCGGCCGTGATTGCGTTGGCGCACGACGTGCTCGTGGCCGTCGCCTGCCTGGCCCTGAGCACCTATGTCGCCCCGTACCTGGGCTGGGCCC
>CAJBSQ010000295.1 GCA_903958265.1 uncultured Planctomycetaceae bacterium | reverse complement strand
GGCCATGGCGTAGGTGGAGGGCTCGGGGACGGCGGCGAGACGAAAACCGAGGTCGTCGCCCTCGAACGACGAGGCGTTCGTCGTCCTGACGGAGGACGACAAGCCGGCCGCGCCGATGTAGTTCCAGTTGCCGCCCCGCAGCCCACGAGACGAGCCGGCAGCACCCGTGAGATCGTTCCATTCATACAAGTTGCCGCTCATGTCAAAGGTAGCGTAGGCACTCGCCCCGCCATTCGTGCCCACCGTCGTCACATTGCCGTTTTGGCCGTTCCAGTCGGCTGCTTGGCTAAAGTTCGCGAAGTTGCCCGTGCTGCCTGCGGAGCCGATGCCAGTTGAACCAGATGTCACCGCCGTCGGGGCTGAGTCGCTCTGCGTGGCGTAGTCCCAGTAGCCCGCGTTTGTGCTGCCGCCCTTGTAATAGGCCGCCTTGTACCACTGGTTTTCGGTCGGGATGTAGACGGTTGCTCCCACGTTCACCGCCGGGGCATTACCGCTCGTCCCGCCGTTGAGCGTATAAGCGCCCGTCTCCGTGCTCGACGAACTCGTCCCTCCATTCATCAGCCAGTTGGACACTCGAGCCGCGTCAAACCAGCTCACGAAGTTCACCGGCTTATCGCCCATGTTGGTTCTGGTTGCGTAGGTGTACGACCCCGATGCACCGCTTCGCGTGATGCCTCCGCGGGCGTTGCTGCCCATGCTCGCGCTGTAGAGCGAGTAAGTGTCGGTCGCCGCTATGGAGTTCAGGAAGTCGGTGTACTGCTGGTTCGTGAACTCAAACTTCATGATCCGGAACGCGTCGACCACGGCACCGGCGGGGTTCGGTTGCCCCGTGGTGTCTGCCGTGTTACCGGGATCGCCCACCGGCACCCAGTCGATCGTGACGGCGTGGGCAGGAAGGGCCAACGAAGTGAGCAGGGCCACCACGAGGGCAGCGACACGGGACGGACGGGCGACGAGCATCACGAGCAAACTCCTTGCACGGCAATGAGGAACGAACACTTGCGCGATCCGTTCTACAGCCACCTCGCTCGCCCAGATGCCACAAAATCCAAAATGGGACGAATCGGGCATGGGCAGGGACGAATCGGGCAAATCCAGGGACGAATCCGCCGCGGGCTGGGACGAATCAGCGGCGAGAGCCGCCGGAGCGGGTGCTCCGCCGCGTGGTGCGATGGTTCTGATCCTGCGCTCCGCGGGCGGAGTTACCGACGTGCTTGTTGCCTCTGGCCGACCGGAGCGAATTCGGGTTCCCTGAACCTGAACACCTGGAAGGAGTTCGGGTCCCCGTTGGGATCTTCCAGATGCCTGCCCGGCAGCGTGATCGTCAGGAGTTTTGCCCGAGCCGGAATCGCGGGAAAACTCAGGTCGAAGAAAAAAGGTGTCAGCCACCAAAAATGGGTGACCTGGAATCTTCTCCAGATTTGGTGGCTGGCACCTTGTCCTCACGACGTCGCACATGCACGCAGAGGGCCGCACAGAGCCGCATGCGGAAAAAGAAACAGCCGTATCCCCCGCGATTGCGAAGGATACGGCTGTTC
>CAJBSQ010000294.1 GCA_903958265.1 uncultured Planctomycetaceae bacterium | reverse complement strand
GCCGTCGCAGGTGAGTTCCGCGGGCGGCGGTGGCGGCGGCCCGTCGATGGCGACCAGCGCAAGCGCGCGGTTGACGTGCCCGAGCGCGTCGATGCGAGCCACCGTCTCTTGGCCGAGGTAGCAGCCCTTCGTGAACGAGATCGCCTGAGCGGTACGGCCCAGTTCCTGAGGCAGTGTCTTCGGAGGGATGTCGCGAGCCGCCGGATACCGTCCCTCGATCCGCAACGCCTCCACGTCTACGGCGTGTGCGGTGGCGAGACCTTCCGCAGCGAGCCAGCTGCGCAGGGCGGGGCCGGCGCTGGCTGCCGACTGCACGAGAAAGGCCTCCGGGCCAAACCAGTCGATGCGAACAAGCATCACGTCAACGTCGCCGAGCCGTCGTCGCGCGTGATCGTATGGACCCGCTGGGGCCGCGCTGCCCAGTCGCTGCTCGAGCCACGCCCGCGCATGCGGGCCCACGATCGCGCCGCACGCATAATCGGCCGAAGCATCATGGAAGGCCACGCGCTCGCGAATGTGATAGTGCTCGAGGTGGTCGCGGAGCGTGGCCGCGACCTCCGCGTCGCAGTCGATCCACAGGCCATCGGTGGTCCGTAGCAGCGTGGCCAGCGCGATGACCCAACCGCGGGCGTCGGCAAAGAAGCCCTCGGTGCCTTGCTGGTCCGCGAGCGTCGCCAGCGACGCGGTCGTGAACTTGTCGACGAACGGCAGAGCGTCTTCACCCGTGGCGAGGATCACGCCCCGGTGTCCGAGGTCGGCCCAGGCGACGGAGATGCGGAGCGGGTCGACGCCGGAGCGATCGGTCGGCGAGGGGCTACCGGTGGGTTTGAGCATGGCGCGGATGGAGGATTGGGCTGGATGAGAAACGGGCCGGTGATCGCGAGGATTCCCCACAATCCCCCCGGAAACCGTCGTTTCCGCGTGGGTCGTGAAGGCCCCGTCGCAGTCCCACCGTACCACGCCCGCTCGTCCGCCCCAGGCCCGCGAAAAAATCTGCGTCTGGCGTGAACACTCCCGTGGTGACCTGCGTATTTCTTCCACGTCGACAACGAGACGTCTCGCGGGAACCGCGAGGGCAGGCATCACGTCTGGAGGACGAGCAATGGCCACTGTGCACTACGACCGAGACTGCCGTGATGGGTTCGAGGATTCGGACTCGGGCTACGACGACCCGCTCGCGGTCGCCGATACCGAACACTCCGACGTCGCCCGTGCCGAGTTCGAACTCTCCGCGCCAACGCCGCGGCAGCAGCGGTGCCAGCAGCCGAGCCTGCACCGGATTTCGGAGGTGCGGCAGCGACAGGGCGTGACCCTCCGCAACGTCGCCCGTCGGCTGGGGGTGTCGCTGCCGCTCGTTCGCCGGCAGGAGCAGCCTGACTGCGATCTGCGGCTCTCCGAACTGCTGCGGTGGCAGCAGGTGCTCGAGGTGCCCGTGGCCGAACTGCTCGTCGAGGGCGAGGGTCAACTCTCCGGTCCGGTGCTCGAGCGATCCCGGATGGTCAAGCTGATGAAGACAGCCGCCGCCATCCGCGAGCGAACGCAGGAGCAGCCCGTGGCCCGAATGGTGACCATGCTGATCGAGCAGATCCTGGAGATCATGCCGGAGCTCGAAGACGTCACCCCGTGGCATACGACGGGACAGCGGCGGACGCTCGACGACGTCGGTCGGGCCGGTCGCACGACCGTCTCGGAAGACGTGTTTCGCCGGTCTCTGGGCGGCTGACCAGACCGCCGCATCCGGCTTGTGGGGCGGGCGGCAGCCGTCTAGGATCCCGAAGCCGCGCGGGATGGGCCCGTGCGTTCCACTGCGGGTTTGCGGGAGTCAGCCGTGTCTTCGTTCCTCGGCGTGCTGGGCATCACCGTCGTGCTGTTTCTTGTGGTCGCGGCCACCGGGCGGCTGATCCTGGGCCGCTGACGCGGTTCGAGTCATGCCGATGGCCAAGGCCCCGAGGAATCCGCCAAGCACGCCCACCAGCGAGACCCAGGCGATGATCGCCAGGTGCAGGTAGTCGCGAAGCCAGACGAGTTCGGGTGGCTCGGCGCTCTTGGGCACCTTTCGCTGCACGGGCCCGGCACGGTCTGATTGCCGCCGCATGTCGGCCCGGAAGGCATCCCAATCGGCCTGGGCCTGCGGACTCGAGACTTCCGCCAACCGCTGGTCCCGCCAGGAGACGAGCAGCGCCGGAGGCACGGCGAGTGCCACCAGCCATGCCGCCAGCACGGCCGCTCTCAGCGGAGTCGCCCATGCCCGTCGCCCGTCCGCCATGCCGTGGTCTCCCAACCGCAGGTTTCGCCGTCGCCGTGGACGACCCAGTTTTCCCAGGGGTATCCAGTCTGGCATCGTTCCGCCCCCACTGCTACCGTTCCGCCTCCCGTCACGGACGCCCCGCATGCCGCCGTGTCTTGGATGAGTCGGAAGAGGAGTTGCACCCGTGATGCGTTCCGTCGTTGACCACCACCCTCCGATCCTGCTGCGCGGCACGATCCTGCTGTTCGCCGTCGCGTCGGCCTTCCTGCCAGGCACCGTGGCCGTCGCGCAGAGCGGTTGGCTGCCCACGTCATGGTTTTCCGGAGGTGAGATCGACCCCCAGGCGATGTACCCGCTCGCCGAGAAGGACGGACCCTGGCTGGTGCTGGCCAAGACGTTTCGTGGCGAAGGCGCCCGCGACGACGCCCGGAAGCTGGTGCAGGAACTCCGGGGCAGCCACCGGCTCACGTCCTACACGCACGAGAAGGCCTTCGACTACACCGGCGAACAGCGGGGCATGGGCCTCAATCCCGACGGCACGCCGAAGCGGATGCGGTATGCCAACGCCGGGCAGGTCGTCGAGGTCGCGGTGCTGGTGGGCGATTTCGCCTCGTTCGAGGATCCCCGCGGACAAAAGATGCTGCAGAAGGTCAAACAGCTGCGGCCGCGGGCGGTCGATGCGGTGCAGGCAGATCGTCTGGAGAGTGAGTTTCTCCAGGCCAACCGCGACCACGTCGGTGGGGCCGCCGCGTCGAAGCCACCGCTTCACGCCGCGCTGTTGATCCCCAACCCGCTGCTGCCAGCCGACTACTTCTCGCGGCAGCAGATCGATGAGTTTGTCTTGCAGATGAACTCCGACGTGTCGCACAGCCTGCTCGCCTGTCCGGGCCGATACACCGTCCGCGTGGCGACGTTCACAGGCGCCGGCACCTTCAACACCGCCGCGGGCGGCAGTGACGAGCAGCCCGCAGACCGCGGGCTCGTCGACGTCAACCGATTCATCGAGGTGCTCAAGGGCAACGGCTGGAGAGACCCGCAACTCCGGGGCTTGGAGCAGGAAAGCCGACTGGTCGAAGCGGCCGACAAGGCGCATCGGCTGACCGAGGCGCTTCGCCGCCAGGGCTGGCCCGCCTGGGAGTTTCACGACCGTGACTCGAGCATCGTCTGCGTCGGGAGCATCGATCAGCTGGTCGTGCCCGGGCCGGGTGGTCGCCAGGCGCCGCATCCGAGATCGCCCGGATTGCTGCCGCCCTCGGACCCGATCCCACGGCCCTCAGCCGCGGTCAGATCCTGCCGCGGGCGTTCGACGGCATTCTGCTCGACGTCCAGCCCAAGCCGATCGACGTGCCCCGTGGGCCGGCCGGGCGGCGGTGAGCCCCATGCTCGTTCTCGGCACCACCAACCAGGGCAAGGTTCGCGAGCTGCTGGAGCTGCTGGAGCCCTTTGGGATCGGCTGCCGCTCCCTCGCCGGCCTCGAGGCCGCCGTCGACGTCGAGGAGACCGGCGCGACGTTCGCGGAGAATGCGGCGCTCAAGGCGACGCAGCAGGCCGTCGCGCTGAACTCCTGGGTGCTCGCCGAAGACAGCGGCCTCGTCGTGCCAGCCCTTGGCGGGGCGCCTGGCATTCATTCGGCGCGGTTCTCTGGAGACGCGGCCGGCGGCGATCGTGGCGGGATCGACGAACGCAACAACGCGCTGCTGCTGGAG
>CAJBSQ010000293.1 GCA_903958265.1 uncultured Planctomycetaceae bacterium | reverse complement strand
CTCGCCGCCAATACGCTCCTGGCTCAGCAGGGCGTTGCGCCAGAGCCGATACAGAGCGTGTCACGCAAGGGCTTGCTGGCGCCCTTGCGATGGTCGCCGCGCATGAGGCGTCGATGAGGGGGCATCGTGCACGACATCCGGTCACCCGACGCAACCGTCCGAAGCGCGTGTGCGCCTGAGTGAGTAAGCGAGGTTTCGGCGGTGGCGTGGTGCCGTGGCTTGCACATGATGGCTGACCCGCGCGCGGCCGACTGCCGCCCCGGTCAGCCCGCGCCCTTCCCGGCGGTGGCTCCGAGCAGGGCCGGCAGAAAGACGAGCTCCGCAAAGGTGGCAGCGACGACTGCCACGCACGCGAGCATGCCAAAGCAGGACAGCGAGGGCACGGAACTGAGCGTCAGGACCGCAAAGCCAACGGCGAGCATGACGCCGCTGAGCACAACCGCGTTGCCGGTTTCCGCGACACCGCGGCGGATGGAGTTGTGCATTGATACGCCGTCCCGCCGTTGTCGCTGGATCGCGGTGAGCAGGTGCACGGTGTCGTCGACGGCCAGCCCCAAACAAATGTTGAAGACGATCACCGTGGCGGGGTCGAGCGATCGCCCGGAAGCGACGAGGATCGCAGCGATGACAGCCAAGGGAAAGACGTTTGGAATGAGGCTCACGATCCCGACCAGCGGCGAACGGAACACAACGGCGAGAATGCCTGCGATGACGATCACCTCGAGCAGGAGGCTGCCGCCGAGATCACGGATCAGTTGGCACATGGTGCGTGCGGAGCCGACGGACATGCCGGCCAACTGGAACGTCCAGCCCGGCCGTGTTGCGGCCAGTTCGTTCAGGCCTGCGTCGATCCTTCCGGAGATGGCCTCGAGCGCCTTCGATCCCAGGTCGCCCACTCGCGCACTCACAATCGCTGTCCGGGAAGCGTCATCGACCAGGTCAGGGAACTCCCCCGGATCGAGCCGGCGGCGGGCGCGATCCGGGAGCGTGCGAACCACGGTGCTGAGTGAGATCGCCTTCGGCAGGCCGCCGGAGTGCTCGAGCACGTCGTGCACGGCCGCCAACGAGTCGAGCACCGCGTCGTCGAGACAGCCAAGGCCCACGGGCCAGCGCACGACGACGTCCACCCCCATCGCGCCGCCGAAATCATCCTCCACTCGGGCCAGCACGCGGGATGCGTCGGCATCGTGTGGCAGGAAATCGATCACCCGGAAGTCGGCGTCGAGCCGAAAGGAGAGCAGGGCGAGCAGAAGCGTGACCACGCACCCGGCGACCGCGACAGGCCGTGAGTGCGCAAGAGCGAAATGAGCGAGCCGACTTGCCTGCCGGCGGACGCGGCGGGAGGATCGCCCCAGCCGCACGCCACCGAGGGCCGCCGTTGATGCGAGGAGCGGGGTGACGAGGGTGACCGCCAGGAAGCTGGCCACCGCCCCGGTGGCTGCGGCCATGCCGAAGGTGCGCACAGCGTCGACCCTGGCCGCTGCCAGCGAGGCGAAGCCGATGGCGGTCACGAGGCTCGTCAGGCCGCAGGCTACGCCCACGCGACGGACGGCGTTCCTCGATGCCGTAACGGCGTTGACGCCGCGTCGAGCGCTACGGCGCATGT
>CAJBSQ010000292.1 GCA_903958265.1 uncultured Planctomycetaceae bacterium | reverse complement strand
TGGGCAGTTTCTCGGCCGCGCCAAACACGCACTCGAGCGATGCGAAATCCTCCGCCGGGGTCCGCCGCGTGTAGATCCGCAGGAAGGTGGGCGTCGCCATCAGCAGCGTGGCGTGGTGCTCTCGAGCCAGCTTGCCAACCACGTGCGCGTCGCGGGGATCGGTGTGATACGCCACGGCGGGCTCCAGCGCCAGCGGCGTCCAGAGGGTGGTGGTGTATCCGTACGAGTGAAAGAAGGGGAGCACGCCGAGGGCCACGTCACTGGGGGAGAGATGAACCAGGTGGTTGATCGCCCGGACGTTCGACCCGACATTCTCCTGCGTGAGGACCACCCCCTTCGGATCTCCCGTCGACCCTGAGGTGAAGATCACCGTCAGCGGGTCATCGGGACGAATCCGATCGAGGCCGAGCGACTTCTCCAGCATGCCGAGCGGCATCAACCGCGCCTGGGCGAAGGCCACCACCATGTCGAGGGCCGTCGCCTGCTTCCGGAGTTCTCCCGCATCGAGCAGCCGCGGCCCCACGTCGAGCTTCACCCGGGAGAGAAACAAGGGGCTCGAGACCACGTGCCTGAGGCGGGCCCGGTTCATGCAGACGTCGAGGATCGACTGGGTAGACGTGTAGTTCAGGTTTACGGCGACCTTGCCGGAGAGCGCGAGCGCCGCGTTGACGATCGCCGCCCCGACGGTCGGCGGAAGCAGCACGCCCACCATGGTGTCGTCGGGGCCGATCACGCGGTCGAGCACCCGCTTGGCCACGAGCGTCCGCAGGAGCAGTTCCCGGCCCGTGACCCGCGTCCCCAGCGAGTCGGCCATCTTCATGCGGTTGCCCGCGCTGCGGCAGGCCCTGAGCATCTGCCGCGGAAGCACCGGGGGACCGCTGGTCGGGGCCTGGCCGTGGTCTGGCATGGTCGCTCGCTCTCGCCGGAGACGGGTTTCGCCGGGGCTCGTTGCCCCTTTCACGCAGTCCATTAGAATCGCATGGTGCCGGTGTGAACAGCCAAAAGTCCTGCGGTCCGCAGGACTCCTGGCCTCTCCCCGATGCGGACGCGAGGTCGTCGTCCGTGCGCTCCGGCAGCCCCACGGAACCGAGCAGGATGCCCCGCTACCAGCCGTCGCGGATCGAGCCGAAGTGGCAGGAGTGGTGGGACGCCCGGGGCACCTTCGCAACCCCACGATTGCCCGCATCCGGCCCCAATCAGGCCGACCGGCCGCGGAAGGCCTACGTGCTCGACATGTTCCCCTACCCCAGCGGTGAGGGCCTGCACGTCGGCCACCCGGAGGGCTACACGGCCACCGACATCGTCACCCGCTTCGAACGGATGCGGGGCACGACCGTCATGCACCCGATGGGCTTCGACGCCTTCGGCCTGCCCGCCGAGGAGTATGCGATCCGCACCGGCACGCCGCCGCGGGAGAGCACGGAACGAAACATCGCCAACTTCACCCGCCAGCTGAAGATGCTCGGCTTCAGCTACGACTGGAATCGCGTCCTGGCGACCACCGATCCTGAGTACGTCCGCTGGACGCAGTGGATCTTTCTGGTGCTCTTCGACACCTGGTTTGACGCGGCCCTCCAGAAGGGCCGACCGATCGCCGAACTGCCGATCCCTGTCGACGTGAAGCGTGAAGGGGAGACCGCCGTCGCCCGCTACCGCGACGCCCACCGCCTTGCCTACCAGTCGGAGGCACCGGTGAACTGGTGCCCGGCGCTGGGCACCGTCCTCGCCAACGAGGAGGTGATCGGCGGCGTGAGCGAGCGGGGCGGATATCCCGTGGTCCGCATCCCGCTGCGGCAGTGGATGCTCCGGATCACCGCCTACGCCGATCGGCTGGAGCGGGAGCTCGAGGGCCTCGACTGGCCGGCGAGCATCAAGAAACTGCAGTGCGACTGGATCGGCCGGAGCACGGGCGCCGAGGTCGACTTCGCGATCCTGCCAGACGCCGCCGACACTGCCACCTTCGACCGGTGGAAGCGGGCCCGGGCAGCCAGTGGATTTCCGGAGAAGGCCGGCGACGACGTGGTGCGGATCTACACCACGAGGCCCGACACACTCTACGGCGTGACCTTCATGGTGGTGGCCCCGGAGCATCCGCTGCTCGACGCCCTCACCGCCCCGGCCCAGCGAGAGGCGATCGCGGCGTACCGCGAGGCGGCGGCCCGCAAGAGTGACCTCGACCGCACCGATCTGGCCCGCGAGAAGACGGGCGTGTTCACCGGCTCGCACGTGATCCACCCGCTCACCGGCAGGCCCGTGCCGGTCTGGGTGGCCGACTATGTTCTGGCCACCTACGGCACCGGCGCCATCATGGCGGTGCCGGCCCACGACGACCGCGACTTCGCGTTTGCGAAGACCTTCGGCCTCGATGTGATCACGGTCGTCGAGCCGCCGGATGGCGGGGCGACCCCGGGCGAACTCTTCGCCGGCGAGGGCC
>CAJBSQ010000291.1 GCA_903958265.1 uncultured Planctomycetaceae bacterium | reverse complement strand
GACAACGGACCGTCCACGCGGGCGATCCGGGAGCGGGAGAGCAACCGCGTGCCCGCGACGGCCAGGGCGAGTCCGACGCGGCTGCGGATCAGGTCCGAGATCACGACGCCGTCCTGGGCCTCCCCGGCCATGCTCCGCAGCAGCCGTGATGCCGACGGATCATCGAAGTGATGCAGGAAGAGCGAGGTGACGGCGACGTCGCCGGCGGGGCAGCCCGCGGCGATCACGTCACGAACCTCGAAGGTCGCCGCGACACCGCTGCGGCTCGCCTGTTCCGCGGCGCGGTGGACGGCCCTGGGGCTCACGTCCACCCCGATCACGTGCACCGGCCCGAGCGATCCTGCGCGGGTCAGGCCGGCGAGTCGGCGGGCGAGCGCGAGGGTGACGTCGCCTCCGCCACAGCCGACGTCGACCACGGTGAGCGGCCGTCCGCGCGGGCCGCCTGCCGCCGCCGCGATCCCTGCGACGGCCTTCGCCAGCTGGTGGGCGGTGCGCGAAAACGCGTTGATCCTGGCCAGCGCGTGGAGCGCGTGGAGGTGGTCGGCCTCGGCGATCGCCGGATCGTCCATGAGTTCCGGCTGTCGCGACGGTGGGATCGACCAGGGCATCAAGGTCACCAGTCGCGAGACGGCGGGCGCGACCAACGGTCGCCACGGAAGAATTGAGTATAGATCATCGCACCCGGGCGAGTCGGCTGGGGATTGCAGCGCCCAAACGCGTCACCGACCCACGGTCATCGTATCCGCCCCGGCGAAACGCTATGACAGCCGGGGCTCCCGGACCCGTGCATGACGCCTTCCACACCAAACCATGACCCGCAGGCCGCACCCCGCGGTGGCCGGGCTACCGCCGAGAATCGCCGGCTGTTTGCCGTGAGCGCGGGCACGCTCGTGCTCCTGGCCCTCGCCACGCCGTGGATCGCACGGTCTGCCCTTGGAATTCTCAGCGTCGATTCGACGACGCCGATCGAGTGGGTGCCTGAGACGTTTCCACCGCGGCAGGCCTACGCGGAGTTTACCCGTGAGTTCGGCAGCGGCGACGTGGTCGTGGCCTCCTGGCCCGGATGCACGCTCGGCGCGCCCGCCATCGACCGGTTTATCGAGGCCGCGACGGGCGCACGGGCGCCATGCGACTCCCGTGGTGAGCGGTGGTTTGAGTCGGTGGTCGCGGGCACGGAGGCGGTCGACCGGCTGACGTCGCCGCCGTTGTCGCTCGATCGCGACACCGCGATCGAGCGGCTCACGGGCGTGCTCATCGGACCGGACGGCAGGCAGACCTGCCTGATCGTCGCGTTCACGCGCGCGGGGCTCGCCGACCGGCGCCGGGCGACGGCCTGGATTCGCGACACGCTGCTGCAAACGGCCACGCCGGTGGCCGACGATCTCCACCTCGCCGGGCCCGTGATCGACAACGTGACGGTGGACGACGCCAGTGCCGAGAGCCTTCGCGTGTACGGCGCACCGGCCGCCGCCGTGATCTTCCTGCTCACCTGGTGGTCGCTCAAGTCGTTTTGGTACGCCCTGCTCATCTTCGTGCTCTCGCTGCTCTGCGTCGGCCTCTGCTTCACGTCGCTGGTGGCTTGGGGGGATCGGATGAACCCCGTGCTGATCGTGATGCCGCTGCTCGTGCTCACCCTCGGCGTGTCGGGCGGCATCCATCTGGTGAACTACCTCGTGGATGAGTACCGGCGCGGGCCGGGCCGCGGGGCGGCGATGCGGGCGATCGCGGTCGGCTGGCTACCGTGTAGCCTCTCGGCGGGCACGACGGCGCTCGGGCTGATGTCGCTGGTCGTGAGCGAACTGGAGCCGATCCGCGTATTCGGCTTCCACGCCGCCTGCGGGGTGATGGCGACGCTCGTGATCCTGTTCCTGGTCGTGCCCGGCGTGTTCGCCCGCTGGCCGATTCGGCGGCGGGTCGACGTGGACGGCGCTGCGGCGGAGTCGGAGTCGCGGTTCGCCGCCGCCGTCGTTCGCCGATCTGGCCTGATCTCCGCGGCGGCCGTGGCGGCCATGGCGATCGCGGCGGTCGGCGTCCCCGGCATCCGCACGTCCGTCGGCATCGACACGCTGTTCACGCCCGAGAGCCGCGTGATCAGCGACTATCGCTGGCTCGAACAGGAGATCGGGCCGATGGTGCCCGTCGAGGTGGTGCTGCGGTTCGCCGCCGATTCGGCCATTCGGCCGGCGGAGCGGCTCGACATGGTTCGCGAAGTGGGCGGGGCGCTTCAGGACCTTGCCGGCGTGACCGGAGTGGCGTCGGCGGCGATGTATATGCCGGAGTCGGCTGCGGGGTCGGGCATGCTGGCGGCAGCGCGGAAGGCGGTGGTGGCCCGAAAACTCGAGGCGAGCCTCGCGGGGCTGTCTGACATGAGGATCATCCGCGAGCGGAAGGGCGAGCAGCTCTGGCGAGTG
>CAJBSQ010000290.1 GCA_903958265.1 uncultured Planctomycetaceae bacterium | reverse complement strand
GCCCTCGTGGTATTTCGGCTGGGCGGTCGCCGTCACGCTGCCCATGGTGCGGCCGTGAAAGCCCCCCTGGAAGGTGACGATCTTGTACTTCTCGCCGTTGGTCCGGAGCCGCACGAGCTTGATCGCCGCCTCGTTGGCCTCGGTGCCCGAGTTGCAGAAGAAGGCCTGGCCGCCGAACGACCGCTCGGCCAGCAGCCTCGCCCACTCTCCCTGGAGTTGCGTGTACCAGGTGTTGGGCACGTGGATCAGCGTCGCCATCTGCTCCTGAACGGCTCTGACGACAGGCTCCGGGCAGTGGCCAAGCAGGTTGCAGCCCCAGCCGGGGAACAGGTCGAGGTATTCCTGACCCTCGGCATCCCATACCCGCGACCCCTCACCCTTCACGAGGCACACCGGAAACCGCTTGTAGTTGGGCACGACGTAGCGATCGAACGTGTCGATCACGCGCTGTGTCTTCGCACCGACGGCATGCGTGGCAGAATCGATCGTGGCCATGGAAACGACTCCCATGAGGAAGATGGAGCGAAAAGCAGGATTCGGAAAACGAGTGCGGGAATCAGTGGAGGAAACGGGCCGCTAGCGTCTGCCGGCGGTGGTCTTGGGCGATGCCAGGGCCTCGTCGCGAACGAGTTCGGTGCCCACGCCGCTGGTCGTGTAGATCTCGAGCAGCAGCGAGTGTCGCAACCGTCCGTCGATGATGTGAATCTTTTTCACGCCCTGTTCGAGCGTCTGGAGGCAACCCTCTATCTTGGGGATCATGCCTGCGGCGATGGTACCGTCGGCGATCAGCTTGCGGGCCTCGGCCGCCGTCAGGTGCGGGATCAGGCTCTCGGGATCGTTGATGTCGCGGAGCACGCCCGGGATGTCGGAAAGGACGACGAGTTTCTCGGCGCCGATGCCCGCGGCCACGGCCGTCGCCGCGGTGTCGGCGTTGACGTTGAGCTTCCGACCATCGGGCCCCATCGCCATCGACGGGATCACGGGCACTTGGCCGGCGTACATCAGGTTGTCGATCGTGAGCCGGTCGACCCGAGTCACCTCGCCGACGTGGCCGAGATCCAGCGGCCTGCCGTCGGGGCCTTCGAGGGTGAGGGTGTCACCGAACAAGACGTTGGTCGACAGGAAGTTGAGCGACATGGCTCGGCCACCGTACTCCTCGAGCGTGGCGGCGAGTTCGTGATTGAGATCGGTGGCAAGCACCTTCTCGACGATCGCAAGCGTGGCATCGTCGGTGTAGCGGCGGCCCTGCACCCACGTGGGCACGATGCCGGCCTCATCCATGGCACGGTTGATCGCCTTGCCACCGCCGTGCACGACCACGATCCGCATGCCGAGCGTCGACAGGAAAACGATGTCGATCAGCAGGTGGCGCAGCGAGTCCGGATGCTCCACTACGCTGCCACCCAGTTTGATGACCGTGGTGGTGTCGCGGAACTTGCGGATCCAGCCGAGAGCCTCGATGAGCGTATCGGCCTTCTGGATCGCCTTCTGCTGGGCCTTGTTGACGGAGGGGGAGGCAGGCACGTCGCGGTCGGTCCTTGCGGGGTTCAAAACCAAACCGTGAAGTCTAGCAGCCGTTGGGGCGATGGCTAAGGCGGGAAATGCCCGGGTTGATACGCCGGGGGCGGCGGGCCTGGCCACGAGCCAGGCTGCCCACAGCGCTGCGGGCCGTTCACCCTGCGGCACATGCAGTTCTCACCGCGATCGGGGTGCCGCTGGGAAAACCTACCCCTCCGTTTCCACGCCGAGGCGAACTAGGCGTGCACGGCAAACTCGCCCGCGGACACGCTCGGCAGATTCGTCTGGCCCATCAGCCAGAGGTCGACCGACCGGGCACACTCACGGCCCTCGTGGATCGCCCACACCACGAGCGACTGGCCACGGCGGATGTCGCCCGCCGCGAACACGCCCTCCTTGCTCGTCATGTAGTCGGCCCCCGCCTTGACGTTGCCACGCGGGTCGAGCTCGAGGCCGAGGTCGGCGATCGGCCCCTGCTTTTCGGGCCCCACGAAGCCCATGGCGAGCAGCGCCAGTTGGCAGGGCCACTCCTCTTCCGAGCCCGCCAGTTCGCGGAACTTCTGCTGCCCCGTCGCCTCGTCGGCATACCACTCGATCCGCACCGTCTTCAGGCCGCGGAGCCGGCCCTCGGCGTCGCCGAGGAACTGCTTGGTGAGAATGCCAAACTCCCGCCGGCAGCCCTCCTCGTGGGAGGAGCTCGTCCGCATCATCACGGGCCATGCCGGCCACGGGGTGGCTGTCGGCCGCTCGTGCCGCCGTGGATACTTGCCGAGTTCCGGCGGCTGCGGGAGCAGCTCGAACTGCGTCAGGCTCTTGCAGCCCTGCCGGTTGCTCGTGCCGTCGCAGTCGCTACCGGTGTCGCCGCCACCGATCACAATCACATCCTTGCCTTCGGCGACGATCTGGGCGACGACATCGTCGCCAGCGTTCCGTTTGTTTTGTTGCGGCAGGAACTCCATCGCGTAGTGCACGCCCTGCAGCTCGCGACCCGGGATCGGCAGGTCGCGGCCGAGCGTGGCCCCGCCGGTGAGCACCACGGCGTCGTACTCAGTGGCGAGCTGCTCCGCGCCGACGTCGGTGCCGACGTTCACGCCGCAGCGAAACTCCACCCCCTCCTCGCGCATCTGCTCGACCCTCCGCCAGACCCGCCACTTCTCGAGCTTGAAATCGGGGATGCCGTACATGAGCAGGCCACCTGGACGATCGGCCCGCTCGAAGAGCGTGACGAGGTGGCCGGCCCGGTTGAGCTGCTGTGCGGCTGCGAGGCCCGCGGGCCCGCTGCCCACCACGGCCACCCGCTTGCCAGTGCGGACATTCGGTGCCTCGGGCACGACCCAGCCCTCGTCCCAGGCCTTGTCGGCGATGGCCATCTCGATCTGCTTGATGGCCACCGGATCCTCGTTAATCCCGAGCACGCAGGCCGCCTCGCACGGAGCGGGACAGACGCGACCGGTGAACTCCGGAAAGTTGTTGGTGGCGTGGAGCCGCTGGCTCGCCTCGTGCCACTGCTGGCGGTACACGAGATCGTTGAAGTCGGGAATGATATTCCCGAGCGGGCAGCCGGTGTGGCAGAAGGGCACGCCGCAGTCCATGCAGCGGGCGCCCTGCGTCTTCACTTCCTCCGGCGGAAGGATCGTGAGGAACTCGTTGTAGTGCTTGAGGCGGTCGTCCACCGGCGCGTAGCCGGAAACCTTCCGCTCGTACTTCATGAATCCGCGTGGTTCACCCATCGATCCTCCCTCCTCAAAAAGGTGTCAGCCACCAAATCTGGGCAATCTGGGGCATCCTGACGTACGCAACTTACCCAGAAAAGGTGGCTGACACCTTTCTCTTGGCGTCGTTTTGATCCTGTTCTGCGAGGGCCCGCAACTCCGCGAGTGCCCGCTTGTAGTCGATCGGCATGACCTTCACGAACTTCGACTGCTCGCTCGCCCAGCGGGAGAGGATCTCCCGGCCACGAGTGCTGTCGGTGTGCTCCACATGCTTCTCGATCCGTCCCTGCACGTATTCCAGATCCTGGGCG
>CAJBSQ010000289.1 GCA_903958265.1 uncultured Planctomycetaceae bacterium | reverse complement strand
CTGCGGCACACTGATCTGAACCCGTAGCCATGCCGAATCGCGCCACTCCCACGCCCGTCGCCGTCCCGACGCCGCTCACCTGCGTGATCGTCGAGGATCAGGGAATGTTTCTCGATCTTCTCTCGAGCATGATCGCGATCCGCGGCGGCATGCGGATTGCGGCCCAAGCCCGCGACGTCGCCGCAGGACACCAGGCGTGCGCGGAGCACCGGCCCGACGTGCTGATTCTCGATCTCGCCCTGCCCGACGGCGACGGTCTCGACGTGGCGCAGACGTTCCTCGAGGCCAGCCCGCAAGGCCGCGTGCTCGTGGTGACCGGGCAGGCGAGCGAGTTCGTCTGCCCTGCGTGGCTCAACGACCATCTTCAGGCGGTGATCAGCAAGAGCGATACCTTTGAGTCGTTGCGACGTGAGCTCGACGAGCTGACGGGTATCGTGCCACGTGGAGTCGGGAAAGATCGGAACCGCTTTCCAGAGAAGCCGCTCACGGAGCGTGAGGCGGAGGTCTTCCGTCTGATCGGGGACGGCCTGAGTTCCCGGGCAATCGCAGACGTCCTGGGGATCTCCGAACACACGATCCAGACGCACCGCAAGCGGATGGCCGCAAAACTGGGCACCTCCGGAGATGAACTGACGCGGCGGGCCATCGCCCATCAGACGATGTTTTCTGCCACCGACCGTCGCTGACGGTGGGGAGAGTCATGCCCCCGATGCCGTCGCCGATGACACAGCCGACGCGATCGCTGGCGATCACTTTGGCCCTGGTGGTTGCAGCCCACCACCAGGCGGGTGTTCACGCCGAGGAACCGCTGACGCGGATCGCCGACGTGCGATCGCTGCCCACCGCTGCCCTCGTCTCGAATCCCGAGGTGCGGATTCGCGGCGTGGTGACCAGGGCGCGGCAGAGCTCGCTCTTCGTGCAGGACGAATCTGCTGGCATCTACGTGAATATCGCGAGGTCGCTGATCCGCGGCGTGATGGCCCGCGAGTATCCACGGCCGGCGGTGCCGCTCGGCAGCGAGGTCGAAATCACCGGCGTGGCAGATCCCGGAGGCTACTCGCCGATCATCCTGCCGCGGACACTGACCGTGCTAGGGCCGCGGCCGCTGCCCGACCCGCCGCCCATGGATCCCGAGGCCTTCTTCGAGGGCATTGCCGACAGCCAGTTCATCGAGACGACCGGCCTCGTGGAGGAAGTGGTCGAGTTCGAAGACCACTGGCGGCTGTCGCTCGATTACCACTCCCGGCCGTTTCTGGCGAGCATTGTAAAGACGGCGGTGACCGGCGACCCGGGGGATCTCGTCAATGCCACGATCCGGGTGCGGGGGCCCACATCGTCGATGTCGAATACCCGCGGTGAGTTTCTTCTGCCGTGGGTGTTTGTGGAGGAGTCCAACTGCCTGGAGGTCGTCACGCCGCGGCCGCATGCCCCATTCGAGAGCCCGTCGATTCCGCTCCAGGGCCTCGGCCAGTTCCACACCACGGCCACACGCGGCGGCATGGTGCGGACGGAGGGCTCGGTGATTCATGTCGTGCCGGGCGAGCTG
>CAJBSQ010000288.1 GCA_903958265.1 uncultured Planctomycetaceae bacterium | reverse complement strand
TACCGTCGAGCCCATGCGGCGCAGGTAAAAAACCTGCGGCTACGGGTGCACCACGTCAGCCGGGGCACCGCTCCTCGTAGGTGCAGGTTTTCGAGCTGCATCACACCTACTGTCGAGCCCATGCGGCGCAGGTAAAAAACCTGCGGCTACGGAGGCACCACACGCCGACGCCTCAGAGCTCCACGCCCATGTCGGCCATCATGAGCTTCATGTCGTCCCACACTTCCCGCTTCGCAGCGGGATTTCGCAGCAGGTACGACGGATGGTAGGTGCAGATCACCTTCGAGGCATGGAAGGTGAACCACCGCTTGCGGAGTTTGCCGATCGGCTCCGCCGTCTCCAGCAGGGCGTGCGCTGCGGTGGCCCCCAGGCAGCAGATGTACTCCGGCGAGATCACCTCGAACTGCCGCTCGAAGAATCCCCGACAGTTGCCCACCTCGCCGGGTAGGGGCAGCCGATTCCCCGGTGGCCGACACTTCAGCACGTTGAGGATGTAGACGTCTTCACGGCGAAGCTGACAGGCCTCGATGATCTTCGTGAGCAGCTGGCCGGCCCGACCGACGAAGGGCTCGCCCGACGCGTCTTCGTCGGCCCCAGGCGCCTCACCGAAGAAGCAGATCCGCGCGGTGGGCGAACCACTGCCGAACACGGTGGTGGTGCGCGACGAGGCGAGTTCGACACACTTCGTACAGCCCGCCACCTCGGCCTGAAGCACCCGCAGGGCCTCTGCGCGGTCGCCGTCGCAGGTGGATGCCACGGGAGCGGCCGCCGCAGGCTCTCCACCTGACCGGCCGCCCGCACGGGTCATGTCACCGGCGGGGGCAGTGCCTCGCATCGCGGCTCTCGGCAGCTGCGCCACACCCGCGGCCGCGAGGCTCTCCAGCCGTTGCCTCACCGCCCGTGCCTCACGAGGCGTCATGCTTCAGATTCTCTTCCTGCGAAGGAGGTGCGAAGTTCGTGCGAGGTTCGCGCGAGCCGCAGCCTACAGCGCCCGACGATGTCGCTTGGGCCCGCGGCCCTTGCCCAGGCCCGCCGATGCCGGAGGCCGCTTCGGCTCCTCGGCCTCGGGAGCAGCCTCGCCGGCTGCCGCCTCGGCCGCCGCCCGTTGAAACCCTCCGGTCGGAACGTGCTCCACGGGCGCCGGCTTGGGTCGCCGGTCGAAGGCCTCGAAGCCCTCGATCTCGTCCCGCTTCAGCAGCCGCTCGATGCGGATCTCGATCCGGGTCAACTGCGGCCCTTCCTCCGGACTCACGAACGTGAAGGCGATCCCCTCGCGGCCCATGCGGCCCGTGCGACCGACGCGATGCACGTAGTCGTCGCAGAACTCGGGAATGTCGTAGTTGACGATATGCGACACGCTCGACACGTCGATCCCGCGACCGACCACGTCGGTGGCCACGAGGATCCTCACGCTGCCTTCGCGAAACTCCCGCATCACACGGTCGCGAATGCTCTGGGAGAGGTCGCCGTGAATGCAGGCAACTTCTTCGGCGGCCCCGCGATCCCGGCTCCGGCTCCTCCGCCGGGCGAGTTTTTCATAAATCTTGTCGGTGCCCCGCTTGGTGCGGCAGAAGACGATCGCCTGCCGCGGTTGCTCCCGGTCGAGCAGCCGCTCGAGCAGATCGAACTTCCGCGTCGGGTCAACGGTGAAGTACCGCTGCTCGATCGTCTCGACCGCGAGTTCATTGACCGAGAAGTCCATGATCTCGGGATCCCGCATGTACCGCGTGGCCAGTTTCTGTACCGGCGGCGGCACGGTGGCCGAGAGAAGCAGCGTCTGGCGGCTGTCCGGGCACCGCCGGAGGATCTTCTCGATGTCGGGTCGAAACCCGATGTCGAGCATCCGATCGGCCTCGTCGAGCGTCACCATCTCGATCGCCCCGAACGTGAGCGTGCCTCGGCTCATGTGGTCCAGCACCCGACCCGGCGTGCCCACGACCACGGCCGGATGCTTCGCCAGCTTGTCGATCTGTCCCTTGATCGGCTTGCCGCCGTACACGGCCACGCAGTGAATCTTCGTGCCGTGGGCAAGTTTCTCAAACTCGTCCTTGACCTGCACCGCGAGTTCGCGGGTCGGCACGAGCACGATCGCCCTGGGGCCACCGGGCCGTCCCGGGTGCATCATCTTCTCGAGAATCGGCAGCACGAACGCCGCGGTTTTGCCAGTGCCCGTTCGCGCCTGGCCCAGCACATCAATCCCCGCCAGGGCCCTGGGGATGAGCCCCGCCTGCACCGGTGTCGGCGTCGTGTAGCCCGCCCGATCGACGGCGGCGAGCGTCGCCGCAGAAAGACCAAGAGTGTGAAAACTCCCAGCCGCTTGAGGGGCCACGGCCCCCTCCATCACCCCGGTCGGTGCACCCGACTCCGTCGGATGTCCAGACCCGTTGTCCATAAACACTCGGTACCTCGTTTGCTTCCTCGAACGTCGTCCGCATCGCTCCGCGGGGCGTCCTGATGCCCACTGCGGAAGGGCCCGGCACAGCCTCGGCTGGGGTCCGGGAAAGCGGCTGGCGGCGTTTGAGAAAGCCGCCCCTTCAATACCCCAACCGTACCACGCCCCGCCCCGGCCGGCAAACTCGCGGAGCGTGGAGCGGCCGTCCCCGTCGGTTTTCGCCCGCGTTGCCGGCAGAGACGCTCCTCGCCCCAGCGGCCAGAAGACCTGACTCACGCCGGATTCCCGACGGCTCAGAATGTCCATCGGGGCGACCCGGTCGCGCCATCAACGGTCGAAGAGTTTCTTGATCGCCCAGACGGTCGCGGCTCGGCCTGCGCGGGCAATCGACCGGGTCAACGGAATGTGCTTCGGACAGACCGCCACGCAGTTTTGGGCATTGCCACACATCTGAATGCCGCCCTTCGCGGTCAGGGCCTCCATCCGCTCGTCGGCGATCATCCGGCCCGTGGGATGGCTGTTGAACAGCATCGCCTGGCTGATCGCATGGGCGCCGACGAACCCTGAATCGAAGGCCGCCTTTCGCCGCTTCTCAAAGTCTGCCTCCGACTCGTCGTCGCGACGAACCGTTTCAACCTTCGTGTACTGCGGGCATGCTTCCAGGCAGCAGCCGCAGCTCATGCACTCCGTGAGCGGGTAGGCGTCTTCCTGGTCCTCGGGCGAGATCCGTGGCCCCGGGCCGAGGTCGTACGATCCCTCCACCGGCACCCATGCCTTCACCTTCTCGAGACCGCGGAACACCCGCCGCCGGTCCACCACGAGATCGCGGACCACCGGGAACTTGGACATCGGCCGCAGTTCGATCTCGTCGCCGTCGGTCGAGACGAGCGAATCGACGAGCGCCGAGCAGGCCATGCGGGTGCGGCCGTTGATCAGCATCGTGCAGGAGCCGCAGACCTCCTCCAGGCAGGAGCAGTCCCACGCGACCGGCGCCACACGCCGGCCATCCTGCGACCGGGCCTGTGAGGCGACTTTCTGGAGCACGCTGATCACGTTCATGTTGGGTTCGTACGGCACTTCGAACCGCTCGAAGTAGCTTTCGCCACCGGCCACATCCTGCCGGAGCACCCGCACCCGAACCACCCGGCGCGACCCGCCGTGAGCTGCATCATCAGCCCCGGGAGTCACGAGATCCGCCACCGCGTCCATCGCCTTGATCATGGTTTTTCTCCTCTGGCTCCAGCGTTCGCCTTCAGCTGCCCGCTCCGACCGGCACCACCGCCTCGCGGCTCGTGGCCACACGCCCCTGCCGCTCCTTCCACACCTCTTCGATCGCGTCACCGCCCACCAGGCCGTAGAGTCGCGGGCGTGGCGGGATCAGCGAGGTGTCGATCTCCTGGTAGGAAATCTCCGGATCGCCATCCGGGCCATAGGCCGCGATGGTCGACTTGAGCCACTTCTCCGTGTTGGCCTGGAAGGAATCGCACCACTGCTCCGCTTCCCGTCGCTTCTCGACGGGGTCAGTGGCTGCGAGGCCGGGCATGGCGAAGGCGGGCTTGAAGTGGGCGCCCCGACACTCGTCTCGCAGCAGCGCGCCCTTCAGAATCAGCTTTGCGATTGGGAACATGTCACCGAGCGACTTGGTGAACACCACGTTTTGGTTGGTCCAGTTGCCCGTATCGGAGACCGCACACCGCTTCCACCGCCGGGCCATCTCGCAGACGTCGTCGTAGGCCGCCTCGAGCTGGTCGTTCCGTCGCACCACCGTGGCCACCCGCGTCATCAGGTTGCCGAGTTCCTGGTGCAGGGCGTAGGGATTTTCATCGCCGGCCGTGCGACCGAGCAGTTCTCGATGCCGCTCCTCCTGGCGACGGATCTCGGCCTCGAACAGCCGCGTCGTGTCGCCCCCCGGCGTGCCGCCGCAGGCGTTCACCAGGGAGGGGGCGAGGAACAGGCCACTGAAGATGCAGGAGAGCAGCGAGTTGGCTCCCAGCCGGTTCGCGCCGTGATACTGGTAGTCGCACTCGCCGATCGCGTAGAGGCCGGGCAGGTTGGTCTGCTGATTGCGGATCGAGCCCTCCACCAGACCGCCCGTTTTACTCTTCTCGTAATCAACCCACAGGCCACCCATCGAGTAGTGCACCGCCGGGAAGATCTTCATCGGCGTGAC
>CAJBSQ010000287.1 GCA_903958265.1 uncultured Planctomycetaceae bacterium | reverse complement strand
GTTCGCAGTGTTCGTCATGAGCCTGATGCTCATGACGTTCGCGGGCGTGATCTACACGTCGCACGTCAACTGGAAGGACGAGGTCGAGCGGGCCCCAGAGGACTGTCTGCCCGGCCAACAGCCGGGCTACAGGTCCCTGATCAAAGATGCTGAAGAGATGCGCCTCAAACTTGAAGGCGACATCACGCGACTCGAGGCGAAGGTGGCCGAGTCGGAGCAATCCCGCGATCAGGTGCTAGCCAAACTGCAGACGGCGATGGTGCAGAAAGACGAGGAACTGCGGACGCTCCGCCTCGAGAAGGACGAGCGGCAGGCGAAGATGGAACAGGCGGTCGATGACGTCCGCAAACTTCGCGAAGACCTCTTGGAGGCCGACAAGAACGTCGCCGCCCTTCAGGCGCAGGTGACGGCCCAGCAGCAGAAGGTCGATTCTCAGGTCGACAAGTCGGCCCAACTCTCCGCCGCGCTTGCCGAGTCACAGGCCGAACTGACGATCGCCGAAGAGCGGAAAGCCCAGCTCGAGACGCAGGTCGCCAACGCCCGGGTGCTGCTCAAGCAGAATGGCCTGGCGATCGGCAACCTCCCCAAGGATCGCGTTCCCACGCTCGACGGCGACGTGACCGCGGTCGCCGCAGGCACGATCCAGGTGTCGCTCGGCAGCGATGACGGCCTCCAGGTGGGGCACACGCTCGAGGTCTACCGGGGGGGCGAGTACATCGGCCGGGCCGTGGTCAAGACCGTGATGCCCGACCATGCCGTTGCCGAGATCGTGAAGGCCTATGCTCGCGGCATCGTGCAGCGGGGCGACAAGGTCACAACCCGGCTGAAGGCGTGATCTTCGACGACGGTTTGAGGAGCTCGATCCATGGCAGATGACTCGCAGCCCCAGCGTCGCTCGCCGATGAACATCGACACGGTCATGCTCGTGCTGTCATTCGTGGCGCTCTCGATCGGCTGCCTGATCATGGCCCTCGACCTGTTCCTCCGGCGAATGCCCCTCTCACCGGTGCCGCCGCAGTAGCCCGGCGGATGGCCGTGAGGCGGGTGCCATGCTGTTTTCCTGGATGCGTGCCCGCCGTCGTCGCGCCCTCGGTGACCTGCCGTTTCCCGGGGCCTGGCACGACATTCTCCGTCGTGGCGTGAAGCAGTCGCAGTGGCTCGACGAGGACGAGACCGAGCGACTCCGCCGCTGGATCGCCGTGTTCCTCGCGGAGAAGCGGTTCGAGGGCTGCCGGGGGCTCGAGATCACCGACGAGATCCGGGTGACGGTCGCGGGCCAGGCGGGCATCGTGGCGTTGGGCTTCGGCGGCGAGTGGTTTGACGGGCTCAGGTCGGTGCTCGTCTATCCGGGCGACTACCTGGTGCCCCGGTCCACGGTGCTGCAGGGCGGGGGCGAACTGGAGTGGCAGGAGGCTCGCATGGGGGAAACCTGGTCGGGAGGCAGCCTCGTGCTCTCCTGGCCGGGCGTGGTCGATGGTGGCCGGCTGCGTGACGGCCCGCGGAGCGTGGTGATGCACGAGGTCGCCCATCTCGTCGATGCGCTCGACGGTGATATCGACGGTGTCCCGCCGCTGCCGGCGGCCGACCGTGAGGCCTGGAGCGACGGCATCGAGGCCTGCCGGGAGCGGTTCGAGATCGCGCTCGACGAGGGGCGATCGACCGCGTTCGACGAGTATGCCGCGGAGAGTGCCGTCGAGTTCTTCGCCGTGGCGAGCGAGTGCTTCTTCCAGGATCCCCATCGCCTCGCCCGGCACGATGGCGAACTCTACGGCCTGCTCAAAAGAGCCTGGCGTCAGGATCCGCAGCGCCGCGTGCCGGCTCACCCGTCCCGGGGGCGATGAACGGTCCCGCGGCCATCTCTTCCCACGCCTCACGGCGCTGCGTTTTCCAGCGTGTCGGCTGCCGGCGGCTCAGCGGCATCCGCGTCGTCGGTCGGTGGGGCCACGTCATCCGCTGGCTTCCAGTTGGGCTTCGGCGGCGCGGGGGGAGGCAGCGCCGAAACCGTTCGCCGCGGGGCGAGCGACACGACGAGGCCATCGGCTGACGCCAGAATCAGACGGTCATTGACGGTGTTGGCCACCGGCAGCGTGAAACTGCCAAGGCACATCCACTCGCTCGGCATGCCCGTGGCCAGGTCGAGGCTTGCCAGGCGGCCGACGCGATCGACACACCACACCCGGTCGCCCGTCACCGAGACAAGTCGGCCGGCGACACAGCTCCGCCAACGCTCGTCCCCTGTCTGCGCTGAGAACGCCATGATGCCCTCGTCTCCGAGCGAGACGGCCACCGTGTCGCCACCGACGAGCGGACCGCCCTCGGGCGGATGCGGCAGCACCACATGCCAGGTCAACCCGATATCGTGCACGTCTTCACGGGACACGTCGTCGATCCTCGCCAGATCGCCCCGCCGCGTCGCGGCGTAGATCGTGGAGCCACGCACCACCAGCGGCCCGGCTGGGGACGAGTTGAGATCGAACTCCATCCGCTCCCACCCCGACTTGATGGGGATCACCGCCACGATGCGGCCCCCCTCCGTGCACCAGACGACGCCCCCTTCGTACGGCACCGGGGCCGACTCCACGCGGCCTGAGGCATCGATCGCGATCGGCCGCAGCAGCTCAGCCACTGCCTTTCGCGTCTCATCGTCATCGGCAGGTTGGCGGTCACGATCGTCGCCGGCCCTGCCCGCTACGGGCTTTGGTCTGGCATTGGGATTGGTCGGCATCCGCATCACGCCGTCACCGGACAGCGGATTGTAAACCCAGTCGCCCACCGGCACGGCTGCACCCGAAGCCGGCCGGCCGAACGACCGTCGCCACTTCACGCTGCCATCCGCGGCGTCCAGGCCGTGGATGTCGAGGTCGCGGGCGACGGTCACGATCTCGGCGCCGATGCCGGCCGACTGACCGGAACCTCCCGGTCGGCCCACCCGCTGCGACCAGAGCACGCTGCCCGGGCGGGCTGCGCCGGCTGAGCCCGTCGTCGTTGCCACCGCATGCACCCCGCCGTCACCCGACGTTGCCACCACCATGCCGTCGCTGATGGCGAGGTGTTCGAGCCTGTAGCCAGCGGAATCAAACGGAATCTGCACGACCCACTCGCGGGTCAGGCCGGCGCGAGCGGCGACGAGTTCATCTCCGGCGGTACCGCAGAGCAGCGCTCCGCCAGCGACGGCTGCGTGCGTCCAGAGGCCGCAGGCAGCCAGCGTGCCGGCGCGGAGCGGGAAGGAGCGAGGCATGGAGATGGTGTCCTGCGATGGGCATGGGCCGCCGGCCAGCGGCTCCGCAAGGATAGTTCGTGATCGGAAGGGGACAAAACTGCTAGGCTTGTGCCGATTGTTCCGCTTTTTCCAGCCGCCCGTACCCGCCCGTGCGGGCTCCCGTCGATGCAGCACCCAGCGAAGCCGTCAGGATCCCGCGACGCCGCGGCGATGGTGCTCGGCTACCTCAACTTCTCGTCGGGGGCCTTCGACGCGGCCGTCTGGCGCGGCATGAACGACCTGTACGCGGCGATCGAGCCAGCCGACGGTGACGGCACGGTGGTCGAACGGCCCGATGCTGCCGACCTCGTCGCGGCCGAACTGCGGACTCGGCTCGCCGACCTGGAGTCGACCACGCCGGCGTTCCGCGATGCCGCCCAGGCGCGGTGGGCCATCGATACGGCGTTCGACAGCCTGCTGCCTGCCTACCGTCGCTTTCATGCCGACGTGCTCGAGCACCAGCCGCCAGGGGCGATCGAGCGGCCGTTTTTGGTGATGGCGGCGATCCGCTCGCTGCTGGCCGAAAGTGGACCCGACGACGATCGCGACACCGGCGTGCAGCGGGCGATCGATCGCGTCAACGATTACGTCGGCTGGCGGCCCGTGGCCGTGCTCGAAAACGGCCGTCTGTCGGAGCCCTACCCGCACGAACGGGTGCGGCCGATCCCGCTCTACGTCGCAGGCGCTGGCGCCGCGCATGGCCGGTACCGGCAGCTCGTGGCCGGCGCAATCGCGATCCTCGGCGAAGTGCCCGTGGAGCTCCTTCGGCAGGCCGATTTCGACCTCGATGCCCTCGAAGAGTTGGCGATCGACCCGCGGGCCTTCGACTTTCTCCATCCAGCCGCCAG
>CAJBSQ010000286.1 GCA_903958265.1 uncultured Planctomycetaceae bacterium | reverse complement strand
GCCGCTCGGAAAAGTGCTCGGCCCTCGCGGTCTGATGCCGAGCCCGCGAGCAGGAACGGTGACGGCCGACATCAAAAAGACGGTCAGCGAATACAAGGCCGGCAAGGTCGAGTTTCGCAATGACCCCACCGGCATCGTGCATGCGGTCGTGGGCAAGGCGAGCTTCGATGCCGAGAAACTCGTCGACAACATCCGCGCCTTCGTCGATCACATCACCGGCCTTCAACCGTCGAGTGTTCGCGGGCAGTACGTGAAGTCCATCTCGATCTCGGGCACCATGACGCCCGGCATCATGGTCGCCGCGTGAGCCTCGGCCGACCCTTTCTCCATTCCCAACGTTTTCCCGGATTCATAACGCCATGAGCAAAGCCATCAAAGACATGCTGGTCGACGATCTCAAGGGCCGCCTCCACGACGTGGGCGACCTCATCGTCGTCAGTCTTGGGAAGCTCGATGCCCAGAAGACCACCCAGCTGCGGCAGACCCTTCGCAAGAAGCGGATCAATCTGCAGCTCGTCAAGAACAGCCTGGCGAGGCGTGCCATGTCGGGCACGTCGCTCGCTCCGGCGTTCGAGCAGTCTGCGGGGATGCTCGCGATCGCCTGGGGTGGCGAAGACGTCGTCGATCTCGCCAAGGAACTCGATCGGCTGCAGGGCATCAAGGATTACGAGGGCTTCGAGTGCCGGGGCGGGGCGCTCGACGGATCACGGCTCGAGGCCGCCGATGTCAAGCGGGTGGCCAAGTGGCCCACGCGGTCGGAGCAACTCTCGATTCTTTCCGGGCAGATCTCCGGTCTGGCAGGCACGCTTTCCGGGCAGATTCTGTCGGCCGGCGGAGCGCTGGCGAGCCAGATTCAATCCCGGGTCGAGGATCTCGAGAAGGCGGAGGGCGGCGAGTCGGCGGGCCCGTGACCCCTGTCAGGCCCGGGTTTTTTGGGTCGGCCTTCACGCGGCCGATCCGCATGGTATGACAAGAGGCCCTGGTGGATGGCCTCCGGGCCACCGCAAGGCGGCTCGACACTCAACACCACTATTTTTCACATTCAGCGGCCGTCGACACGTCAGACGGATCCGCATTTTTCGAAGGGAAAGGACCTCGCGCGATGGCAACGGCTGAAGCGACTCGTGAATTTTCGAACGGCACCAAGGAACTCGGCGACAAGATCGTCGGCCTCACTCTCAAGGCTGCGAAGGAGTTGTCGGACTACCTCGACGAGGTTCACGGCATCAAGCCGGCGGCAGGCGGCGCGGTCATGATGGCCGCCCCGGGCGCCGGTGCTGCTGGCGGCGCTGCCGAGGCCGCGGTGGAGAAGACCGAGTTCGACGTCATTCTGGACGCGTTCGGTGACAATAAGATCGGCGTCATCAAGGTGGTTCGCGCTGCAACCGGCCTGGGTCTCAAGGAGGCCAAGGACACGGTTGAGGGTGCTCCCTCCAAGGTCAAGGAAGGCATCTCGAAGGCCGACGCCGAGAAGCTCAAGAAGGAGCTCGAGGACGCTGGCGCCAAGGTCTCGATCAAGTAAAAAGCCCGCAAATGCCCGTTTGGCGGCGGGGAGGTTGGCCTCGCCGTCGCCAAACGGTATAGTATTTGCTTGTGCTTTGGTGCTTGTTGGTGTCCGCTCCCTCCTGCCCCGTGCTGCCATGTGCCTTCGCATTTGCCTTTGTTGAGAGGCCGCCCCCTGATGGTCGTCGTTTCTGTTGGTGCGTGCGCGCTGACGGGAGCCTCGTGGTTGGAGTGTCGAGCAGACATTTCGACCCGGGTCGGCGATCCCGAGTCATGACGGTGTCCTGAACGGATCGCGTGTTCTTCGCGACCGACACGAGACTATTTCGAGGAGATTTTTGTCAATGGCAACCCACGCCGTCCGCCGTCTCCAGCCCAGCGAAATTCGACATTTCGGCAGCCGTCGTGCCACGCACAACATTCCTGACCTCACCGAAATCCAGACGCGATTCTACGATGCGTTCCTGCAGTACGACGTGCCGTCGAACAAGCGGAAGGACCACGGCATCGAAGGCGTGCTCCGTGAGATCTTCCCGATCGAGAGCTATGACCGCACGGTCAAGATCGAGTACCTGCGGTACGAGCTCGGCAAGCCCCGCTACAGCCCGGATGAGTGTCGGCAGTTGCGGCTCACCTACGGACGCCCCCTCCGCGTCTATCTGCGGCTGACTCGTGAGCAGCCGATCGAGGAAGAGGTCTACCTGGGCGATGTGCCGATCATGCTCGGCGGCGGGGAGTTCATCATCAACGGTGCCGAGCGGGTGGTGGTGAGCCAACTGCACCGTTCGCCCGGTATCGACTTCGTGTCTGACACCGAGTCGAGCGACCGCAAGACGTTCAACTGCCGCATCATCCCCGAGCGAGGGAGTTGGATCGAACTCAACGTGTCGAAGAAAGACACGATGCAGGTGCGGATCGACCAGAGCGGCAAGTTTTCAGCGCTCACGCTCCTGCGGGCGATGGATCCCAAGTACTCGCACGACTCGGAGATCCTGAAGCTCTTCTACACGACGACCAAAGAGAAGATTTCGGGCGGCCGCAGCGTGGTCAAGCTCGAGGGCAAGATCGCCGTCGACGACATCGTGTATCCGAAGTCGAGCGAGCGGGCGGGCGAGATCATCGTCGATGCGGGCTGCAAGATCACGCACGATCAGGCGGAACTGATCTGCACATCGGGTCTTCCGGCCGTCGAGGTGATGCAGGAGCAGAAGGTGCCCCTGATCATCAACAGTCTCCGTGAAGATGCCGACGAATCGAAGCGGCGGACCGGCGTGGCGCCGAGCCACGAGGACGCTCTCGTGCGGATCTACCAACGGCTTCGGCCGGGCAATCCGGCGGCCTTCGATAAGGCCCGAGCCCTGTTCGACGAGAAGTTCAAGGACACCAACCGCTACCGCCTGGGCCGAGTTGGCCGGTTTCGCATCAATCGCAAGCTGGGCCTCGACGTGCCCGAGACGGAGATGACGCTGCGGGCCGAGGATCTGATCGCGGCCATCCGGTACATGCTCCAGCTGAGCGAGGGCGAGGGGGAGGTCGAGGTCGACGACATCGACCACCTGGGGAATCGCCGGCTGCGGACCATCGATGAGCTCGCCAGCGACGAACTCCGCAAGGGCTTCCTCAAGCTGCGACGGACCGTTCAGGAGCGGATGAGCTTGAAGGACGTGGCGGAAATGTCGCCGCGGACCCTGATCAACCCCAAGAGCATCTCGGCAGCGATCGAGTACTTCTTCGGCCGCGGCGAGCTCTCGCAGGTCGTCGACCAGACCAATCCGCTCTCCATGCTCACGCACGAGCGGCGGCTTTCGGCCCTTGGTCCTGGCGGTCTCAATCGGAAGCGGGCCGGCTTCGAGGTTCGCGACGTCCACATTTCCCATTACGGCCGGATCTGTCCGATCGAGACGCCGGAAGGCACGAACATCGGCCTAATCTCGAGCCTCGCCATCTATTCAGGCGTGGATTCGTACGGCTTCCTGGTGACGCCGTATCGCAAGGTCTCGAAGTGCAAGCTGACCGACGACGTCGTCTGGCTGCGGGCCGACGAGGAGCACGACGCGCACCTGGCTCCTGCTGACGCCACCGTGGTGGACGGCAAGCTGATTGGTGACAACGTGATCGCCCGCTTCAAGGGGGATTTCGTCCTCGTGCCCACCGATAACATCGAGTACATCGACGTCGCGCCAAGCCAGATGGTCGGCGTTTCGGCAGGCTTGATTCCATTCCTCGAACACGACGACGCCAACCGCGCCCTCATGGGTTCCAACATGCAGAGGCAGGCCGTGCCGCTGCTCGTTACCGAGCCACCGATCGTGGCGACCGGCATGGAGCGGGATGTGGCTGCCAACTCCGGACTTCTTGTTCGGGCCTCCCGTAAGGGCACGGTCACGTACGTGGATGCCGAAACGATCGAGATCACGCCGCCCACGGCAGGCGTGGCTCCCGACACCTACCACCTCCGGAAGTTCGTGGGCCTCAACGAGCGGACTTGTCAGAACCAGAAGCCGATCGTGATGCTCGGTCAGAAGGTGGAGAAGGGCGAAGTGCTCGCCGACGGTGCCGCGACGTACAAGGGTGAACTCGCGCTGGGCCGGAACGTCCTCGTGGGGTTCATTGCCTGGGATGGGTTCAACTTCGAAGACGCGATCATCATCAGTGAGGAACTGGTGGAGGACGATGTCTACACCTCGATTCACATCGAGGAGTACGACATCGAAATTCGCGACACCAAACTCGGTCGCGAGGAGTTCACCCGCGACATTCCCAATGTGGGCGAGCGGGCGTTGCACAACCTCGACGAAAGCGGGATCGTGCGGATCGGCACCTACGTGCGGTCCGGTGACATCCTCGTCGGCAAGGTCTCCCCCAAGAGCAAGACGGAGCTCACGCCGGAAGAGAAACTCCTCCACGCGATCTTCGGGCGGGCCGGCGAAGACGTGAAGAACGATTCGCTCGAGGTGCCGTCGGGCGTGGAGGGCATCGTCACCGCCACCGAGAAGTTCTCCCGGCAGATGAGCCTCTCGGAGGATGAGCGGCGGGAGTTTCAGAAGCAGCTGAAGGAGGCGGAGAGCGAGGGCAACCTGCGGATCGCCGAGGCCTTCGGTGCGATGATCGCTGAAATCGAGAAGGTGCTGCAGAAGCCCCTCACGGCCGATGACGGCAGCCCGCTGGTGCGGAATCAGGACCACAAGGTGGTGGCGGAACGGGCGGCGGCCTTCAAGCCCGACGAGTTCGGCAGTCGATCGCCGCAGCGGAAGTCTGACATCGACAAGATCATCAAGACGATGTGGCCTGCCGTGGAGGAGTCGATCGACGGAAAGGATCGCCGCCTCAACAGCATGAAGCGTGGCGACGAACTCCGTCCTGGCGTGTTGCAGATGGTGAAGGTCTACGTCGCCGCCAAGCGGGTGATCTCCGTCGGCGACAAGATGGCCGGCCGCCACGGCAATAAGGGCGTGATCGCCAAGATTCTCCCCAAGGAGGAAATGCCGTTCCTGGCAGACGGAACGCCGCTGCAAATCCTCCTCAATCCCCTGGGCGTGCCGAGTCGGATGAACGTGGGTCAGATCCTCGAGACCCACCTCGGTTGGGCCGGCAAACTCCTCGGATTCCAGGCCGTGACGCCGGTCTTCGATGGAGCCAGCGAGGAGGACATCAACAAGGTGCTCGAGGACGCCAGCCTGCCGCGGCACGGCAAGGCGCAGCTCTTCGACGGCCGCACGGGCGAACGGCTCGAGCAGGAAACGACGGTGGGTTACATCTACATGCTGAAACTCCATCATCTCGTCGACGACAAGGTGCATGCCCGGTCCACGGGCCCGTATTCGCTCATCACCCAGCAACCGCTGGGCGGCAAGGCGCGGTTCGGCGGGCAGCGGTTTGGAGAAATGGAAGTCTGGGCCCTGGAAGCCTACGGCGCGGCCTACATCCTCCAGGAACTCCTCACCGTGAAGAGCGACGACGTGGAGGGCCGGACGAAGATCTACGAGAGCATGGTCAAGGGGGAGAACACGCTCGAGGCCGGCACTCCAGCCAGCTTCGATGTGCTCACCAATGAGATTCGAGGTCTGGCGTTGAACATGCAGTTGGAGAAGAGGCGGGTCTGACGGGTGGGTTGAGCAGTTTGAAGCAAGCGGGTTGAAGCAAGCAGGTTGTCCGAGCGGTTTCTGCAAAGCACAAAGGGAGATGACACGTGAGCATCGGTGAATCCACCTACGATCGCGTCAACGACTATGCGGCCGTGAAGATCAGCCTGGCGAGGCCGCACGACATCCGCAGCTGGTCGTTCGGCGAGGTCAAGAAGCCCGAGACGATCAACTACCGCACTTTCCGCCCTGAAAAGGACGGCTTGATGTGCGAGAAGATCTTCGGACCGGAGAAGGACTGGGAGTGCTCCTGCGGCAAGTACCGGGGGATGAAATACAAGGGCATGATCTGCGACCGCTGCGGCGTGAAGGTCACGCACAGCCGCGTACGCCGAAAGCGGATGGGCCACATCGAACTGGCCGCGCCGATCGTCCACATCTGGTTTTTCAAGGCGATGCCCAGCCGGCTGGGCGCGCTGCTCGAGATGAAGACGTCGAGCCTCGAGAAGGTGATCTACTTCCAGGATTACGTCGTTCTCGACCCGAAAGACACGCCGCTCAAGAAGCAGCAACTGCTCACGGAGGAAGAGTTTCGTGAGGCCCGTGCCACCCATGGCGAAGGGGCGTTCGACGCCGAGATGGGGGCGGAGGCGGTTCGCAAACTGCTGCTGAGCCTCGATCTCGTGACGCTGTCGCGTGATTTGCGGATTGATTTGGCCACCACCAACTCCAAGCAGAAGAAGAAGGATCTCGTTAATCGGCTGAAGATCGTGGAGAGCATCCGCGACAGCGAGAACAAGCCGGAGTGGATGGTGCTCGACGTGATCCCGGTGATCCCGCCCGACCTGCGTCCGCTCGTGATGCTCGACAGCGGCAACTTCGCCACCAGCGATCTCAACGACCTCTATCGCCGGATCATCAACCGCAACAATCGGCTCAAGAAACTCGTCGACCTCAACGCTCCCGAGGTCATCATCCGCAACGAGAAGCGGATGCTGCAGCAATCGGTCGACGCCCTGTTCGACAACAATCGCTGCAAGCGGCCGGTGCTCGCCTCGAGCAACCGTCCGCTCAAGAGCCTCACCGACATGATCAAGGGCAAGCAGGGCCGGTTCCGCGAGAACCTGCTCGGCAAGCGGGTCGACTACTCCGCCCGATCGGTGATCGTGGTCGGTCCGAACCTGCGGCTCCATCAATGCGGCCTGCCGAAGAAGATCGCCCTGGAGCTCTATCAGCCGTTCATCATCCGGCGGCTCAAGGAACTCGGCCACGCCGACACGATCAAGAGCGCAAAGAAGATGCTGGAGCGGAAGGACGCCGAGGTGTGGGACATCCTCGAAGAGGTGATCCGCAACCACCCCGTGCTCCTCAATCGGGCCCCGACGCTGCATCGCATGGGCATTCAGGCCTTCGAGCCGGTGCTCGTCGAGGGCAACGCCATCAAACTCCATCCGCTCGTCTGCAAGGGTTTCAATGCCGACTTCGACGGGGATCAGATGGCGGTCCATCTGCCGCTCTCGATCGAGGCGCAGGTCGAGGCCCACACGCTGATGCTGTCGACGAACAACATCTTCAGCCCTGCCAACGGTGCGCCGATCATCTCGCCCTCGCAGGACGTGGTGATGGGGTGCTACTACCTGACGATGTCGATCCCCGGCCGCAAGGGTGAGGGGATGGTGTTCAAGAACTTCGCCGAGGTCGAGATCGCCCACTCACTCGGGAAGGTCGACACCCATGCCAAGGTCAAGGTCAAGCTGTCGGCCAACAGGCGGCTGAAGACCGACGTGGAGGCCCTGGGCAAGCCCGGTGCCGTCATCGACACCACGGTCGGACGCGTGCTCTTCAACGCGGCCCTTCCAGAAGGGATGCTCTTCTACAACATCCCAATGCGGTCGAGCGAACTGGCCCGCGTGATCTCCGACTGCTATCAGACGCTCGGTCGGCGGCGGACGATCGATCTGCTCGACGACATGAATCGTGTCGGCTTCGGCTGGAGCACGAAGAGCGGTCTCTCGTTCGCGACCGACGATCTCATCACTCCCGTGAGCAAGTCACGGATCATCGGCGACGCCGAGAAGGAAGTGCTGAAGATCATGAAGCGTTACCAGAAGGGCGTGATCACCGATGGGGAACGATACAACTCGGTGCTCGACGCCTGGACGCATGCCCGCGAGCAGATCACCAAGGAAATGATGGCCGAACTCGAGCAGGACACCGATGCCCGTGAGACGCGTCGTCCTGGCTACGTGAACCCGATCTTCCTGATGGCCCACTCTGGCGCCCGAGGCGGCGTGGAGCAGATCCGTCAGTTGGCCGGTATGCGTGGCCTGATGGCGAAGCCGTCGGGCAAGATCATCGAGACACCCATCAAGGCGAACTTCCGTGAGGGCCTGACGGTGCTCGAGTATTTCAGCTCGACGCACGGTGCCCGCAAGGGGCTGGCTGACACCGCCCTGAAAACGGCTGACTCAGGCTACCTCACTCGCAAACTCGCCGACGTTGCCCAAAACGTGGTGGTGACGATGCACGACTGCGGCACCACCCAGGGCATCACCAAGGGGGTGATCTACCGCGGCGAAAAGGTCGAAGTGAGCCTCGCTGACGGCATTCGAGGTCGCGTGAGCCGCTCGGACATCCGGAACCCGATCACTGACGAGGTGATCGTCAGCGAGGATGAAATGATGACGCCCGCGACGGCGCGGCAGGTGGAGGAACTCGGGCTCGAGAAAATCCAGGTACGGAGCCCGCTCACCTGTGAGGCCTCGCTTGGCGTCTGCCGGCTCTGCTACGGCATGGATCTCTCGACGGGATCCCTCGTCGAAGAGGGCATGGCAGTCGGCATCATCGCCGCTCAGAGCATCGGCGAGCCGGGCACGCAACTCACGATGCGGACCTTCCACATCGGCGGCGTGGGTCAGCGGGCCATCGAAGAGAGCGAGTACAAGGCGAAGCGGGCGGGCACGGTGAAGTTCACCCGGCTCCGTACCGTGAGCAACGAGCAGGGAGAGGCCGTGGTACTCGCCCGCAACGGCGAGATCGCGATCATCGACGCCAAGGGTCGCGAGCTCGAGAAGTTCGAGATTCCGGCGGGTGCCATCCTGAAGGTCAAGGATGATGAGGAGGTCAAGGCGAGCACGGTGCTTGTGCAGTGGGATCCCCACTCGATCCCGATTCTGTCCGAGGTGGCCGGCAAGGTGCGGTACGAGGACGTGGTCGAGGGCGAGACGCTCCGCGTTGAGAAGGACCCCAGCGGCCATCTCCGGCGAATGGTGATGGAGCACAAGGGGGTGTATCACCCGCAGGTCGTGCTCGAGGACGAGTCGGGCAAGATCCTCGACTTCTACTACCTCCCCGAGAAGGCGTACATCGAGGTGTCGCCGGGCGAGGTGGTGGCGGCTGGCCACATCCTGGCGAAGACGCCCCGCGAGGCATCGGGCACGCAGGACATCACCGGCGGTCTGCCCCGCGTCACCGAGATCTTCGAGGCTCGCAAGCCCAAGGATCCGGCCATCATGGCGGAGATCGACGGCAAGGTCGAACTGCTTGGCGAGAAGCGGCGTGGCAAACGAACCATCGTCGTCAAGAACGAGAGCGGCCTGGAGCGGGAGCATCTGGTGACCCACGGCAAGCACCTTCGAGTGCATGCCGGAGACATCGTCAAGGCGGGCGAGGCGCTCGTCGACGGGCCGCTGGTGCCGCACGACATTCTGCGGATTTCGGGCGAGGAGGCGGTGCAGCAGTATCTCACCCGTGAGATTCAAAACGTCTACCGGAGCCAGCGGGTGGACATCGACGACAAGCACATCGAGATCATCGTCTCGCAGATGCTGCGGAAGGTGAAGATCGAGACGGTCGGCGACACGACGCTGTTGCCCGGAAGCGTGATGGACAAGTTCGAGTTCCGGCAGGCGAACGATCGAGTTGCTGATTGCCTGCGGGTCACCGAAAAGGGCGACAGCGAGTTTGCGGCGGGCAGCATCGTGCCGAAGGACGTGCTCTCGCAGGCCAACGCTCAGATCGAGACTCTCGGTGGAGCGCCGGCCAAGGGTGCGAAGCCCAAGCCGGCCACCGCGAGCACGCAACTGCTGGGTATCACGAAGGCCAGCGTTCAGAGTTCGAGCTTCATCTCGGCGGCCAGTTTCCAGGAGACCACCAAGGTGCTCACCGAGGCGGCTCTTGCCGGCAAGATCGACAACCTGGTCGGCCTGAAAGAGAATGTGATCCTGGGCCATTTGATCCCGGCCGGAACGGGCTTCAACACCTACCAGTCGGCCGAGGTGCGGGTGCGGCCGGAGGCCCTCGAATCGCTGCGGATGGATCGCGAGAACGTGCTGGCTCGACAGTTTCCGCTGCTCGAGGCCGCCGTTCCCGGTGACGCCCTGGCGGAAGGTGTCTCCGAGTCCGTTGACGTGGCCACGGTGGAGCCGGGTGCGGAGTAGCCCACGCCCATAGGGCCAAACCAAAATGACGGGCGTGGTCTTCGGCTGAGCCGGGACCACGCCCGTCTGCCTATCCGGTCCTGCCGGCAGGACCGGACCGCGGCGGTTTTTGCCGCCCGTCGCCCGCCGAAGTACTGTCGAGGGATCGGATCCCGTCCAGTCTGGAGCAACCCCCTTGAGACATGCCTGCCTTTCTTTCGTGTTCGTCGCCGCCACGGCCTGGGTGGGTGGCACCTCTGCCCAGGCTACCCCCTACAACCCGTATGCCGATGCGCACGAGGCACTCCCTCCGGTAGCGGCCGACGGCACGATCCATTGGGGAACGTTCTACAAATCGGCTCAGGTGCAGAAGTCGTATGAGCGACTCTGGAACCTCGGAGCGTGCCGCGGATCCAACCGGGCGATCACGGTTCCCGTGGCAGAGAACAAGCTGGTGATCGACCGGCTTCCTGAGGCCGAGTTCAAGGGAATCGTCCGAGCGACGGCGGGGCAGGCCGCCGGGGGCATGATCGCCTTCGTGGAGCAGGCGGATACGGCAAGCCCGGCCGAACCGCTCGTGGCGCAGTTTCATCCCGCCGGGGTGACGAGGTTCAGCGTGGCTGGCAGAGCCCCCGCATCGCTGCTTGCCGTCGGCATGGTCGTCCGCCTCAGGGCTGAGGTGGACCAGCGCGGCCGCGGCACCGAGCCCGTCGCAGCATTCGAGATCGTGACGCCCCCGGCGGACTTCCGCCCGGATGCCGTGCGGCCCGATCGGGTGGACACGATCGTCGGCACGGTCGTGAGTCTTCGCAAGGATCTGATCGTCCTGCGGGTGGATGCCGGCAGCCTGCGCCGACTGACCCTGCAACTCGCCCCGGACGCCGTGGCGACGATTGACGCAGCGCGGCTCGACCTCGTTGCCCCCGGCGATTCGATCGAGGCCAAGGGCCGCCTCTGGGCCGGGGATGGCTCGATGGCCGCGGGAACGGTATTTGTTTCGGACGTGATCGTCTCGAAGCGTTCAGGCGACGACGCCGTGGCCTCGGGGCCGGAGCCGCGAACGGTCGGGGTACGCTGACCCCGGCCGGAGCACGCCGGAAGCGGACATGCTGGCATGACGGCCGGCCGGTCCCTACAGTGTCAGCAGGATGTCGGTCTGCGGGCATCCTTGCGTTCAGCCCTCGGAAACGTTCGTCCTGATGATCCCGGCACAACCCACGCCGACACGGCCGCCTTCCCCATGGGTGGTCACGGACTCCTCGGACACGCCCATCGGCGACGTGTCGGGCCGGGTGCTGCGGCAGCGGCTCGGGGCCGTCCAGGAAGCGCTCGATGAGGCCTGCCTGGGGCCGGGTGAACCGAAACACATCCATCGGCTGCGGGTCTCCACCAGGCGGGCGCTGGCGACGATCTCCGCCTTCCGCGACCTGCTGCCGCGGAAGCGTCGCCGTTGGTTTGAACGGTCGCTCCGCCGGATTCGCCGCGCCGCGGGGGCTGCCCGCGACCTCGACGTGATCGTCGCCCGGTTTGGGCATGATTCGGACCGCCGAGACGAGAAGCCCGACGGCCCGGCCGCAGCGGCGCGGCGGCGACTGGCGGCGATGCTGTCCCGAGAACGGATCGGCAGCCGGCAGCCGGTGGTGGAGATTCATACGGCGATCGCGAACGCCGACTGGCACGGGCGGGTGAACACGCTCGTCGGGCGGATCTCCGCAGGCAAGCGGGGCCAGGAGCCATTGCGAGACTACGCGCAGCGACGGCTCCGGCCGCTGCTCAGGCGGTTTTTCAACCATGCCAAAGGCCGTCGGCTCCGAGACGAGGCCGACCTCCACCACCTGCGACTGGAGGGGAAGCGGCTGCGGTACACCCTCGAGATTTTTGCCAGCGTATTTCCGGACCAGGTGCGGGGCAGGTGCGAGCGCTCCCTGGAATCGATGCAGGAGAGGCTCGGAGAGTTCACCGACCACGCCACCGCGGCGAATCGGATGCGCTCCTGGGCAGACCGCCACATCGAGGGCCTCGAGCGCAGCGAACTCGTCGCCGTTCGCAAG
>CAJBSQ010000285.1 GCA_903958265.1 uncultured Planctomycetaceae bacterium | reverse complement strand
TGGCGATGCTCAACCGCATGCGGCCGGGCGACGCCATCGTGTTCGACAGCGGCGGGATCAGGTTCTGGGAGCAGCAGGCAGCGGAACTGGCGGGCATGCTCCGAGGTTGTGTTCGAGCCACACGCAGGGGGGCAGCCTGACACGGCCAGCGCGTCTCCCAGGCTCGTGAGAATCGACCGCGGCACACGTCCGCTCGCCGCCGGGACCGTTTTTGCGGGCGATTTTCCCGCTGGCCTCCGCCGCCCCCGATCGCCATCATCCCGCCCCCGACCGCCTGACCATGGCGGTCGTTCCCGACGGAATGAACGCCCATGCCTGCGAGCTATCATCCGTCGCTCGGCATCGCCGCGATCGCGGTGCACCAGCCCGCGTGGGAGCTTGAAAACTCCTGGTTTGGCAGCACGATGCCCCGGAAGTTCACGCACCATACCGGGATCGAGGCCCGCGGGATCTCCGTCGACGACGAGCTGACGATGGGGCTGCATGCGGTTCGGCGACTGCAGCAGGAGACGGGCTGCAACCTGGCCGACTGCCGCGGCATCGTGTTCGTGTCGCCGTCGTTCATTCCTCCGTCCGTCGCCCGCCGGCACCTGCCCGCCTCGCAGGTGGCCAGCGAGCGGCCGAGCCGGGCCGCCCGGCAGCTGGCCCGCGTGCTCGGCGTTCGCCGCTGCCGCACCGTCGGGCTCAACTGGTTCTGCTGTGGCTACAGCCGCGCCTTCGCCGTCGTGCAACGGCGCTGGGCTCCGCGGCTGGCGCTGCGGCGCGACGAGTTTCTGCTGGTCGTGGTCGCGACCCGGATCAGCCGCATCACCGACTACTCGTGCAGTCAGACTTCCGGCCTGTTCGGCGACATGGCGTCGGCCACGATGCTCACCTCGCCCGCCAGCCGCCGGCATCCGGTGCATTTTGAGATCGTGCATGCCGATGCCGAGAAGCAACCGGCCGAGAAGGCCGCGTTCGACTTTCACGTTCGCAAACACGTGCCCATGCCGGTGGCGGGTGGCGGCGTGGAGCATGCCGAGGAGCGGCTCGTCTATTCGATCGACGGCATGGCGATCGCCGAGATCGCGCCGCGGGCCATGTCGGCCGCCGTCGCCAAGTCGCTGGCCGCCGCGGGGCTGGCCGGTGGCGACGTCAACTTCGTCGTGCCGCACCAGGCCGGTTCGGGGATCGTGCGGTTTGCCGGGATGAAGCTCGACGAGCACGGCGTCGGCGGCGAACTGATCAACGGCCTGACTCGGCGGGTGGGAAACGTGAGCGCCTGCTCGGTGCCGTTTGCCCTGAAGGAAACGTGGACGCGGCTGCGGGGTTTGATTGCCTGTCCGACGGCCGCGGTCGGAAGTCCGGGCAGGCGGGAGGTCTTGCAGGGCTGCATCCTTCTCAGGGCCACGGCGGCGCACGAGCGGCAAGCGGCCGCCGCCGCGTAACGACGGCTCGCTCGCGGAAGCGGTGCTCACCGAATCGACGGGGAACGTGCTCGTGGTGCCGGAGCCGGCGACTGCCGCACTTGGGGGGTCAGTGTGGTGGGCATCGGCCTGTGGGCCGCCCGGCGACGGCTTTTTCCACGATCGCCCATCGCATAAACGTGCGACAGCGTGAGGGTGCCGCTGCCCATATCTTAGGTGCGGGTCACGGTTCGTCTGGGGTTTCCTTGGGGCACGGCTCCCGCGGGGATCGCATGCGGACCATTTCGTGCTTCCTTCGAGCGTCTCCCGAGAACGGCATCATGACCAAACTTCTTCGCTACCTCTGCCTCGCCCTCATCGCCTGCACCACGATTGGCTCCTCCGCCTTCGGCCAGTCCACCTGGATCGGTGCCAGCGGTGGCGAATGGAACAACTCGGCCAACTGGAATCCGGCGACCGTTCCCAACAGCACGGGAACGGCGGTCACCTTCACCACGACGGGCACCGTGAATCTCACGGGTTTCAACGCCACGGTTGGCTCGCTGACCAATGGGGGCGCCTCCGGCAGCGTTGTCTTGGGCAGCACGGGCACCACCGACGACGTGCTCACCTTGGCCGTGTCATCCGGCAACCCGATCGTGTC
>CAJBSQ010000284.1 GCA_903958265.1 uncultured Planctomycetaceae bacterium | reverse complement strand
TGCGCCGCACCTCAGGAGGAGATTCCCATGATCGCCGTGATGATTCCGCGCGTTGTGCGGCAAAACGCATCCGCTGGCCTGCTGGCGGTCACGGCCCTGGTCACACTGGCAGCGTCTCATGGAACCGCTGCTACGACCACCTACACAGACGAAGCGGCGTTCGTCTCAGTGCTCCAGCCGGGATTTTATAGAAACACCTTTTCAACGATCCCCGACCTGCCGGCATCACCTCTTCCCGCCCCGACCTATGTCGTGGGCAATGCTCCGGTGGCCTACACCGTGAGTTCCCCGCCCACAGGGCTGTTCAGCGACACGTTTCCCGGGCCACTCAAGGCGGTCGGCAACTGGGGCTTTTCCCTCAACGTGGATGTGCAGTTCTCGAGCGGCAACGTGCGACAGGTCGGATTCAATGTCTTTCTCTGTGATTTTCCCGGCACACGGCTGCCCGGCGCGATCACGGTGAACTTCAGCGACGGCACGTCCGCCGTGTTGCCCAGTTACGGCCCCGGCAACCCGTACGGCTTCATCGGTCTGTCGGCAGATTCCACTGCCGTGATCGATTCCCTGACGATCGTCCGCGGCCCCACCGATGCCTATCTCAACCTCGGCAACATCTACACCTCGACGATTCCCGGCATCGCTCGTTTTTGGACGGCCGACGGCAACGCTGCCTCCTATGGGGGCAGCGGCACGTGGGATACGGCAAGCGGCTTGTGGGCGGAAAATGGCACGACCGTGGCCCCATGGCAGGCGGGTTCCAAGGCCATGTTTGCGGGATCTGGGGGAAGCGTGACGGTGTCGCCCGGGGGCGTGTCGGTGGCCCGCGGCCTGTCGTTCGTGTCGGGCGACTACACGATCGACGGCCCGGGAGCGATCTCGCTCACCGGCAGTCAGGCCGGGGCGAATGCGATCTTCGTGGGCACGGGAACCACCACCTATGAACACGGCTCGAGCAGCAGCACCACCGGCGCCGCGGTCGTAAACGCCACAGTCAATGCTCCGAACGGCTTCACGAAGACCGGTTTTGGCACGCTCATCGTCGGCGGCACGGCCACCGGCCCTGCCGTGGTCAGCCAGGGCGTTCTTCAGATTGGCAACGGCGGCACGACAGGGGTGCTCGCGGCGGCCACGGTCGTAAACAACACCGAACTGGAGTTCAATCGGGCCGACGAAGCGTCGTTTGCCGGATCGATTTCCGGGGCCGGCGCCGTGTACGTCACGGGTCTTGGCCGGGTGACGCTGTCGGGATCGAGTTCCTACACCGGCCGCACCGGCGTGCTGGCGTCGGGCACGCTCGCCGTCACCACCGCGGCCGCCGTCGCCACATCGGCCCAGATATCGACAGGTGTTTCTGGTGCTTTCGATGTCTCGAGCCTTGCCGGGGGCTATACGGTATCCGGATCGCAAACGCTCACCGGCGGCGGAAGGGTCGTGGGCTCGATCACCATGGCAGCCGACGGCACCGTTTCCCCAGGCGAGGGGCGGGGAATCCTGACGGTCGGCGACGGCATCACGTTTGGATCCGGCGGCAATTACAACTGGCAACTGGAAGACGCACTGATCCCGCCGGGACAGCCGGGTGGCTGGGATCTCCTCAGCGGTGGCGGCACGCTGTCGATCACCGCGA
>CAJBSQ010000283.1 GCA_903958265.1 uncultured Planctomycetaceae bacterium | reverse complement strand
CTCCACCCCCTTCTTGAAGTCGATGAGATAGAACTGGATCTCGTTGGGGCTGTACTGCAGGGCGAGGCTCGTGATCATCGCGTGCATGAGCGTCGACTTGCCAGAGCCCGTCTTGCCGGCGATCAGGCAGTGCTGGCTCGTGCCCTTGCCGAGCTTGAGAAACTGGAGCTTTTTGGCGCCGGCGGGGCCGAGGGGCGCGAGCACCTCGTTGGCCGTGCTCCCGTGCCACCACTCGCTTTCCGGAGGGGCGACGCGGTCGAACGGCACGACCACCCGCTTGGCCGCCTTCGCACCTTGGCCCACCCGCTGGATGATCCGCGTGAACACGTCGTCGGGTGGAGCCTGTTCCACCGTCAGCGGCCACTTCGACCACTCGGGGTCCTTCCAGGTGTAGGTGCCGTCTTTGAGGGTGAGCACCGTGCAGTGCTGCTCGATGTCGGCCAGTGAAAACCCCGATGGCATCTGTTGCGAGGGGTCGATTGAAACAATCACGTACACGCCGCATCGCGGGCCCGACGCGGCGATGCTGGCGAGCCGCCGAGCGCTCGTTTCGTTGAAGTTGGCCGGGAAGTTGGCCACCGCCACGAAGCGATACGGCTCGGGCACCTCGGCGTCGGCGTTGTAGGCACCGATCGAGGGATATTCGTTGCGGAGATACTTCTGGATCACCACCTCCATCTGCTCGGTGATGTCGGCGAGCTTCTGCTCAATGAGCTGCGGCTCCGTCCAGATGCGGCTGGTGACGAGGAGCTCGTCATAATCGGCGAGGTGCATGAAGCCCGCGAACTGCTTGCCGAGGCCGAGCGGGTCGATGATGGTGAAGCGGCTCTGTCCGGCCGGAATGCCGGTGGCGATCCGGAGCATGAGCCCCTGCATCATCCCGGAGGCGGTCTCCTTCTCGTCGATCGGTGTCTTGATCAGCAGCGATGATGCGACGGGCCACGAGAGCACGGCGGGCGTATTCCACGAGATGGGTCCGAACGCGTTGAGGGCGGGATCGTCCGACACGCCCCCCGGGATGCGGTCGAGCGAGAGCCCGACGGAGCCGAATCGGAGGCCCGGCGGGGCGTCGGCCGGAAGCGGAACGTTGTCGCGGGCGAGGTCATCCCAGGTCCGAAAAGCCTCGGCATCGATCCGATTGGCTTCGGCGAAGATGGCCGCCGTCGACTCCCGGTGTGTTCTCCAGGCAGTCGTCATTTCGGCGTGGCGGTCGGCGTGACGGCGATCAGCGGCGGCGAGTTTCTCGTCGCGGTCGCGTTCGATCGTGCCGAGAGCCTCGCGGAGCTTGGTCTCGAGGCCGGCGAGCATCGGGGGATACTTCTTCTCAGCAGCGTCTCGGGCAGTGGCGACCTTGGCAGCCAGGGCGTCACAGGCGGCCTGGTACTTCCCCTCGAGGTCGGCGAGCGACTTCTCCTTCTTGGCCACGACCGCCGCCTGCTTCGCGGCCGACTGGGCCGCCCGCTGATCCGCATCCGTCTTGTACTTCTCCTCCATCCTTACCGCCTGCTGGTCGCGACGGGCGGAGAGGAAGTCGAGGCACGGCTGTTGCAGTCCGAGCGCCTCGCCGGCGGCCACGCCAAACCCGTTCGCCAGGTCGGCCAGCGTGCTGCGGGCCTTGTCCCTCATCCTCCTGATCGCCACCAGGCCGCCGCCGATGCCCAGCGCGGCGATGCCACATCCCACGCCGAGGGCGATGGGCCACGTCAGGCTGAGGCCAAGCGCCAGACCCAGCGCCACGACGATGGCCAGCACGAGCGGCAGGGCGATCGCCGCGGCGGCGAATCCCCCGCCAAACGCTGTCTTTGCCACCTTGAGCCCCAGGAGCGTGCCCGCCTGCTCCTCCGCCCTCGCCCGCAAGGCCTCGAACGCCGCCTGAAGGTCACCCGTCGGCGGCTCCGAGGGCGGCACGGGCTCGACGGTCACGGCCGCCACCTTCTTCGGACCGAGAAACGCATTCACCTTCGCCGCCGCGTCGCCGAGTCGCTGGACGGCAGCGGCGAGGTCCTTCTCCGACTTGGCGAACAGCCGCAGCGGATCTTTACGCTTCTCTTTGAAGACCTCGCGGTCCTGCCCCTCCTCGAACTGGTGATCCTCGCGAACCTGCTGAAGCTGAGCGTTGCTGTCGCGGGTGAGCTTGGTCACCATCGCCTTCCGCTGGTCGTCGAGTTTCTGCCGTTCGGCCGCGAGGTAAGCCCCGGCTTTCTGAAGGAGCGCCGCGTATTCCTTCCGGGTGGTGTCGATCTCCCCCGCGTACTGCTGGTTGGTGGCCGCGAGCGCCTTGGTCGCCTGCTCCTGAAGCCGAGCGACGGCGGCCTCGTACTCCTGGTGGATCTCGATTTCCTGCCGCGAGCGTGTGGCGGCCTCACGCCGCAGGATCGCGATCTGTTCACGCAGCAGGTCGCGGCTGAACGCGGTTCCGGCGGCGGGCGGAGCGGTTCCGTCGGCGGGCGGAGCGGCGGCCGGGGAGAGTTCGGAGGCAGTCGTGCTCACGGGGGTCTTCCTTGCAGGGAGGGCGATGCGGTGGGAGCCGCGGCTACATGCCGTCGGTATCGCTCACGTCGCGGATGGCCCGGTCGAGCACCTCCGCGAGCCGGCTCAGGGCGTCGAGCGTCTCCTTGACGCTCGGAGTGAGCGGGTCGATGTTGTCCTTGTGGAACGCCTTGGCGCGGACGTCGTGCCAGCCCTCGCTGGCCACTTCCCACTTCAGGTTGAGCTGCTTGAGTGCGTTGGCGAGCTTCGATGCTCCGCTGGAGAGATCACCCACCCTCATGATGCCGTCCCCTCTGGCCCTGCGGGTGGCGCGGCCGAGGCAGGCGCTGCGGGCGGGGTCGCGGCTGCAGCGTCATCCAGCTGGCGGGTCACGGTCTGGCCGCCGCCCCCACCATCTCCCGTGGCATCACCGGTCGGCGACGCCACCTGGCGGTAGGCGTCGAGGGCCTTGAGCATGCGTTCCAGCTGGGCCATTGCCTTGGGACAGTCGACG
>CAJBSQ010000282.1 GCA_903958265.1 uncultured Planctomycetaceae bacterium | reverse complement strand
GGTGATCGATGCGCTCGCCAAGGCGGGGCTGGCCGTCGAATCCAACGAGATCGTCCGCATCCCGACCAACACGGTGGACGTGGAAGACATCGACACGGCCCGCCGGGTGCTGCAACTGATGGAGCGGCTCGACGATCACGACGATGTGCAGAGCGTGTCGGCCAACTTCAGCATCCCCGACGAGGCGCTGGCCCAGCTGGGGTAAGTGGTCCGCTTCCGGAGGTGCAGGGGTTGTACCGGCACCGGAAACGCCGTCCGTTGCGGCGCTGAGACCGGCTCCCCCGCAGCCAACGTCTGGCGACGGGGATGCACGCGTCACCGCTGGTTCTGCTGCGCCCCCGCCTGCCAGCACACCCGGACCTCATCCTCCGACAGGGCCCGTGAGAACAGCCGCACCTCGTCGACGAGCCCCTCGAAGTTCGCCGGGCTCCCGAGCTGAAAGCCGCCGATCACGAGGTCGAAGTGGCTGGGGTTCACTCGCCCCGGCCGGTCGAGCGTGGCAACCTGGATGCCGTCTACGAAGAGCCTCATCGTCCGGCCGTCGAACGTGCCGGCGAGGTGCACCCAGCGTCCGAGCGGGAGCGGCGCGGGGCCCGTGAGATGGTGGCTCCAAGCTGTTTGGGGCACCTCGAAGCACGGCCGGCCGTCGAGCAGTCCAAGCCGGTAGCCCGTATCGGTGCCGCCACCATGAACGCGGTTGATGATCCAGCGGTTGGTCTGCCCGGCACTGTCGGTCTGAACCCAGCAGTCGATCGTGACCGCCTCGCCCACCGAGAGTCGCGGGTCGTCCGGAACCACGACCACGCCACCCTGGCACGTGATCGCGCTGCCCACGATCCCCGGCACCCGCTCGACGCCCTCCACCAGTTCGCCGCCGAGCCGATGGCCGGAGATGTCGAAGGCCACGGGCGTGCCGACCGGCTCGTCGAACGACCACCAGGCGACCAGTCCGGGACGATCTCCGGCTCCGTCGATCCGCCGCGTGAGCAGGGGCCGCAGTTCCTCGCGCCGGGCGAACGCGGCACGGGCGGCGGAGTCGTACGGACCGAGCCCCACGTCTTCGGGCAGGAGGTCGACGTGCTCCCGCGGGGTCGCGGCACTGCCGAACACGTTCCGCACCGCGTCGAGATAGCCGAAGCCGTGCTCGCGGCAGGGGGCGATGAAGTGCCCCTCGCTCCATTCGTTCCAGTTGTCGAGAAGGATCATCCGACTGCCGAGCTGCTCCTGTGGAAGGCCCGTCGCGATCTCCTTCGCGTCGCGGAGCAGCCTCTCGAACCGCGCGGGCGGAATCGACCAGACCGTGCCTTCGTCGTGCCAGCCGCTCCACCCCTGCGACACCGTGACCACCTGCGGCAGCACTCCGCGGTCCCGCGTGGCCCGAATGAGGTCGAGCTGCCCCGCAGCGGCCTCGTCGGGAGTTGGGCTGCCGGGCAGGTACCAGCAGTAGGCGTACGAGGCATCGAGGCCCAAGGCCGCCATGCGGTCGAGCGTGGCGGGCACGAAGCCCCGGTATTCGCCGAGCAGGGTGAGCCCCTTGAAGCCTGCGGCCTGGCAGGCGGCCCGCAGCTTCTCGATCGCCCGGG
>CAJBSQ010000281.1 GCA_903958265.1 uncultured Planctomycetaceae bacterium | reverse complement strand
GGCTGTCAGGGCGGCGAGATCGACACGCCCGCCCTCGATCGGCTCGCGGCGGGTGGCCTGCGGTACACGCAGGCCTCCAACACCGCCCGCTGCTGGCCGACGCGCGGGGCGCTGTTGACGGGCTACTACCCGCAGGCGATCCGTCGGGACGCGCTGCCTGGCACGGAGGGGGGCGCGAAGTCCGCGCGGCCTCCCTGGGCCCGGCTCCTCCCTGCCCTGCTCGGGCCCGCCGGCTATCGGTCGTACCACTCGGGCAAGTGGCACCTCGACGGCGACCCGCGGGGCCAGGGGTTTCACCGGTCGCTCGAGATCACCGCTGCGGGCCAGAGCAACTACTTCGACGCCGCCGGCGCGGAGGGCATGCCGGCCCCGGCGACCGCGGACGGCTTTTACGCCACGACAGCGATCGGCGACCACGCGGTCGCCTGCCTCGCCGAGCATGCCCGCGACCATGTAGCAGCCCCATTTTTCCACTACGTCGCGTTCACGGCACCGCACTTTCCACTCCAGGCGCCGCCGGAGGTGATCGCGAAGTATCGCGACCGCTACCGGGCCGGCTGGGACGATATCCGGCGGGTGCGAGGGACGCGGCTGAAGGAACTCGGCATCGTGACCACCGAGCCGGCCGCGATCGAGCGGCGTGTGGGTCCGCCCTACGCCTTCCCGGACGCCCTGAAAAGGCTGGGGGCGGGAGAGGTCGATCGGCCGGTGCCGTGGGAGACGCTCACGCCCGATCAGCGGGAGTTTCAGGCCGCGAAAATGGCGATCCACGCGGCCATGGTGGAGCTGATGGACCGCGAGGTCGGCCGGATCGTCGCCCAGCTCGAGGCGATGCAGGCCCTCGACGACACGCTGGTCCTCTTTCTCAGCGACAACGGCGCCTCCGCCGAGATCATGATCCGCGGCGAGGGGCACGATCCTCTGGCGCCGCCCGGTTCGCGGAAGACCTTTCTTTGCCTCGGCCCGGGCTGGTCGAGCTGTGCCAACGCACCCTTTCGTCGCCACAAGACCTGGGTCCACGAGGGTGGCATCGCCACGCCCTGGATCGTCCACTGGCCGCGAGGCTTCTCCGCTCGAGGCGACCTTCGCCACCAGCCGGTGCACGTGATCGATGTCGTGCCCACGGTGCTCGACATGGCCGGCGTGGCTCCTCCGGAGGAGGTGGAAGGCCGTGCCGTGCCGCCGAGGCAGGGCAGAAGCTTTGTTCGCTCGCTGACCGATGCGGCCGCGCCGCCGGCGCACGACGCGCTCTGGTGGTGCCACGAGGGGCACCGCGCCGTTCGCGTTGGCGATCTGAAACTCGTGGCGACGAAGCAGGGGCCGTGGGAACTCTACGACCTCGCCGCCGACCGCTGTGAGACCAAGGACCTGGCGGCGGCAAAGCCTGCTGAAGTGGCGGACCTCGAGGCAGTCTGGAACCGGATCGCCGCTGACTGCCGGAGGCTGGCCGCCACCGGGCCGGCGCCGGACAAGCCCACCGCCACGCGGAGCCGCCAGCCGCCGCCGAACATCGTCTACGTGATGACCGACGACCAGGGCTATGGAGATATTGCCGCGCACTTGAACCCAGTGATCAAGACGCCCAACCTCGACCGGCTCCGGCGGGAGAGCGTGCGGCTGACCGAGTTTCATGCCAGCCCCACCTGCGCGCCCACGCGGGCGGCGCTGCTCACCGGCAGGCATGAGTTCCGCTCGGGGGTCACGCACACGATCTTCGAGCGGGAACGGCTGGCCCTCACGGCCACGACGCTGCCCGATCTCCTCCGGCGGGCAGGCTACGCGACCGGCATTTTCGGCAAGTGGCACCTTGGTGACGAAGATGCCTACCAGCCGGGGCGCCGCGGCTTCGACCGCACGTTCATCCACGGCGGAGGGGGCATTGGCCAGACGTTTCCCGGCAGTTGCGGCGACGTCGAGGGCAACCGGTATTTCGATCCGGTGATCCGCAGCGACGGCACGTTCGTCAAGACGACGGGCTACTGCACCGACGTGTTCTTCGACGAGGCAGTCGCGTGGATCCGCCGCCGCTCGGAAAACCAGCAGCCGTTCTTCTGCCTGATCACGCCCAACGCACCGCACGAGCCGCTCGACTGCCCGGAGGGCTCGGCGGAGCCGTACGCCGCGCCACTCGCAGCGGCAGGGGTGGGCGACCACAGGCAGCGGGACCGGATCGCCAGGTTCTACGGCATGATCGAGAACATCGACGCGAATGTCGGCAGGCTGCTCGAGGCGGTTGATCGGCTCGGTATCGCCGGGGAGACACTGGTCGTGTTCACGACCGACAACGGCACGGCCACCGGGTCCAGCGTGTTCAACGCCGGCATGCGTGGGGCCAAGAACACCGTCTGGCGCGGGGGCACGCGGGTGCCGTCGTTCTGGCGGTGGCAGGGCACGCTGCCCGAGGGCGTCGACGTGCCGGCCGTGACCGCGCACATCGACGTGCTGCCGACGCTCTGCGAACTCGCCGGCGTGACCATCCCGCCGGACGTCGCCGCGAACGTGGAAGGCCGGAGCCTCGTGCCGCTCCTCCGCGATGCCAGCGCCGTGTGGCCCGACCGGCCGCTCGTCACGCACCAGGGTCGCTGGGAGCGGGGCGAGGTGGCCGCGAGTCAGTTTCGCAACTGCCGCGTCCGCGAGGGGCGGTGGAGCCTCGTCAACGTGACGAATCGGCCCGAGGGCTGGGAACTCCATGACATCGCGGCCGATCCCGCCGAGTCGCACGACGTGGCCGCCGAGCATCCCGACGTCGTCCGCCGCCTCGCCGCCGCATACGACCGCTGGTGGGCCGACGTGCAGGGGGATCTTGTCAACGAAAATCAGGACGGCCCGGCGGAGAATCCGTTCAAGGTCGCCTTCCGCCGCCAGGCGGGTGAGTCCGCGGCGACGCAGCCCGCTGCCCGGCAGGGGAGAGGAAAAAAGCCAGCGGTGAGCCTGCCACCGCCGACGCTCGCCGACGTCGCCTACGGGCCGCATCCCAAGCAGGTGATGCACGTCTGGATGGCCGCCGCCGCGACGGCCGAGCAGCCGGCACCACTCGTGCTCTTTATCCATGGCGGCGGCTGGCAGTCGGGCGACCGGATGAAAAAGCTCGGCGAGGTGCTGCCCGCCATGCTCGACGCCGGCGTCTCGGTGGCCTCGATGGAGTACCGGTTTATCAAGGAGGCTCTTGCCGAGGGGATCGATCCGCCCGTGCAGGCCCCGCTCGCCGACGCCGCGCGGGCGCTGCAGACGATCCGCGCTCGGGCGGCCGAGTGGCACGTCGATCCGCAACGGATCGCCGCCTGTGGCAGTTCGGCCGGGGCCTGTTCGAGTCTCTGGCTCGCCTTCCATGACGACATGGCCGATCCGCAGAGCGAGGATCCCGTGGCCCGGCAGTCGACGCGGCTGGCAACGGTCGCCGTGATGGGCGCCCAGACCTCGCTCGACCCGCTCCAGATGAAGAACTGGACCCCCAACAGCACCTATGGTGGCCATGCCTTTGGGTTCATCAAGGGCCGCAACGGGGTGACCGACCCCTTCGCCTCGTTCCTGGCGGCCCGCGACCGGTTGCTGCCCGAGATCGAGAAGGTTTCCCCGTATGCCCTCGTGTCGGCTGACGATCCGCCCGTCTATCTCGTCTATGCGGCGCCGCCGGACCTGGGCAAGCCCGCCAGGGATCCGACCCACTCGGCGAACTTCGGCGTGAAACTCCAGGAGCGGCTCGGCGAGGTCGGGGTGGACTGTGAACTCGCGTATCCCGGGGGCACGGGGATGACGCACACCACTGTGGCCGACTATCTCCGCGCTGCCCTGTCTAGCCGTCAATGACGCTTGGGTTCGTGGCGAGAATCGATGGTGTCGAGGGAGGTGACGATGCGAGCGTGGTTCCTGATTGCGGGGCTGGCGGTGGCCGTGGCCATGACCGCGGCGGCACCGGTCGCGGCCGCGGAGACTCGCCGGCCCAACATCGTGTTCTTCCTGTGCGACGACCTTGGCACGGGCGATCTCTCCTGCCTCGGCTCGAAGGACATCCAGACACCGAATATCGACACCCTCTTCGCCCGGGGCACTCGGCTCTCGCGGCACTGGGCGGGGAGCGCCGTCTGTGCTCCGAGCCGCTGCGTGCTCTTGACGGGCAGGCACCCGGGGCACGCGGCCGTCCGCTCGAACCGCGAGGCCAAGCCCGAGGGGCAAACGCCGCTGCCGGCCGGCACCGTGACGCTCGCCACGATCCTCCGTGACGCGGGCTATGCGACCGGCGGCTTCGGCAAGTGGGGGCTTGGGCCACCGGGCAGTGCCTCGGACCCGCTTGCCTGCGGGTTCGAGCGGTTCTTCGGCTACAACTGTCAGCGCGAGGCGCATACCTACTATCCACGGCACCTCTGGAGCGACCGCGAGCGGATCGCCGTCGACAACCCCGAGGTTCAACGCGGCGGGAGGATCCCAGACCAGCCGCCCCCGGCCGCCAGCGACTTCGCACCGTTCTCGGGGAAAACCTACTCCGCAGACCTGATCGCCGAGCAGCAGCTGGCATTCGTGCGGGCGAACGCGGGCCGGCCTTTTTTCCTCTACGTGCCGACCACGGTGCCGCACCTCGCGCTCCAGGTGCCGACCGACGAGCCATCGCTGGCCGAGTACCGGAAGCAGTTCGGCGACGAGGAGCCCTACCTCGGCGGCCGGGGCTACGTGCCCTGCCGGCATCCCCTGGCGACCTACGCGGCGATGATCACGCGGATGGACCGCGAGGTGGGCCGGCTCGTGAAGCTGCTCGACGAGCTTGGGCTCGCCGACGACACGATCTTCGTGTTCTCGAGCGACAACGGCGGCACCCGGCCCGGCACCGGCGGCCTCGACACGGCACGGCTGAAGAGCAACGGTGCCCTGCGGGATTGGAAGGGCTCACCCTTCGAGGGTGGGCTTCGCGTGCCGACGGTCGCCGTCTGGCCGGGAAAGATCCCGGCTGGGCGCACGATCGCCTCCCCGACCGGGTTCGAGGACTGGCTGCCGACGCTCCTCGATCTTGCGGGCCTCGCTCCACAGATTCCATCCGGGCTCGACGGTACGAGCCTGAAGCCGGCCCTGCTCGGCGAGGCCGCCGCGCCGGAGGAGCGGATGCTCTACCGCGAACTCACGGAGGCCGCCTGGCAGGCGGCGGTGGATGGTCGCTGGAAGGCGATTCGCCGCGCCGCCGGTCCGAAGCGACCTGGCGACCCGGGCCCGGTCGAGCTCTACGATCTTGTCGCCGATCCGGCGGAGACCACGAACGTCGCCGCGCGGCATCCGCAGGTCGTGAAACGGATGACGGAGATCCTCGACCGCGAGCACGTGCCCGACCCCGCATGGCCGCTGCCCTTCGCCGACGCCGCGGCCGTCTCCGAAGGCCCTTCCACGCCCGACGCCGTGAGGCGTGGGGCGGTCAGCGAGACGGCGGCTGCGGCGTCGCGTCGCCCGAGCGTCCTCGTGCTACTTGCCGACGACATGCGGGCCGACGCCATCCACGCGCTGGGCAATCCGCACATCCGCACGCCCGCGATCGACGCCCTCGTCGCCCGGGGGACGGTGCTGGATCGCGTCTCCTGCATGGGGGCGATGCAGGGAGCGGTCTGCGTGCCGAGCCGGGCGATGCTGCTCTCCGGCCGGTCGCTCTTCCACGTCCACGAGCAACTCAAAGGCTGCGATACCTGGCCCGAGACCTTCGAGCGGGCCGGCTACCGCACGTTCGCCACCGGCAAGTGGCATAACGGCCAGAAGTCGCTCCTCCGGTGCTTCGCCGAGGGGAGCCAAGTGTTCCTCGGTGGGATGCACGGCCATACCGGCCTGCCGACAGTGTCATTTCGTGGGCATGCCGCGGCCGTGGCGGACGCCGCGACCGACCGCCACTCATCGGAGGTCGTCGGCGCCGCGGCCGAGGCGTTCATCGAGAGCCTCGGTGACGAGCCGTTTTTTGCCTGGTGCGCGTTCACCGCGCCGCACGACCCCCGGCAGCCGCTGCAGGAGTTTCGCCGCCGGTACGACGGCCGTGAGCCTCCGGCCCCGGAGAACTTCCTGCCCGAGCATCCGTTCGACAACGGCGCGCTTTCGGTCCGCGACGAAAGACTCCTGCCACGGCCGCTCTCTCAGGATGTGATCTCGAAGGAACTGGCCGACTACTACGCGCTCGTCGAGGGGATGGATGACCGGATCCGCCGTGTACTCCTCGCGCTCGAGAAGAAGGGCAGGCTCACCGACACGGTCGTGCTCTTCGCTGCCGACCAGGGTCTCGCGCTCGGCAGCCACGGCCTGCTCGGCAAGCAAAACCTCTACGAACACTCGATGCGGGCCCCGGTCGTGCTCGCGGGGCCGGGGGTGCCCGCCGGCCGCCGCAGCGACGCGCTCGCGTATCTCTTCGACGTGACGGCGACGCTCGGTGAACTCGCCGGTGTCGCGGCCCCCGCCGCCAGCGAGGGGCAGAGCCTCGGGCCCGTGCTTCGCGGCGAGCGGTCCACGGGCCGGGAGTCGCTCTTGCTCGCCTACAAGGAGGTCCAGCGGGCGGTCGTGACTCCCGAGTGGAAGCTGATTCACTATCCCAGGGCGGAGAGGACCCAGGTCTTCAGGCTGGCAAGCGACCCGGGCGAGCGGCACGACCTTGCTGCTGATCCGGCCGTCGCGGCCACCCGCCGCACGCTCGAGGCCACGCTCGCCTCGGCCGAGCGGCGGTTCGACGACCCGCAGGGCCGGGGCCCGGCGCCGCGCCCTCCGAACATCGTCGTCGTGTTCATCGACGACCTCGGTTACGGCGACATCGGACCGTTCGGGGCCACAAAACAGCGAACACCGAACCTCGACCGCATGGCCCGCGAGGGAATGAAGCTCACGAGTTTCTATGCGGCGCCGGCGTGTTCGGTGTCGCGGGCGCAGCTGCTCACCGGCTGCTACGGGCCGCGGGTGTCTGTGCCGTGGGTCTTCTTTCCGGCCGGAAAGCAGGGGCTCAATCCGGCCGAGATCACGGCGGCTGAGCGGCTGAGAAGTCTCGGCTATGCCACCGCCTGCTTCGGGAAGTGGCACCTCGGCGATCAGCCCGCGTTTCTTCCCTGTCGCCAGGGCTTCGATCACTATGTCGGCATTCCCTACTCCAACGACATGCAGAAGAGGAGCGCGGTGACGGGAGAGGAGGTCGTGCCACTGCTCTGCGATGACCGCGTGGTGGAACTGCTCACCGACGAGGCACAGCGGGGGATCGTCGAACGGTGCACTGACGAGGCCGTGGCCTTCATTCGGGGGTCGAAGGAGAAGCCGTTTTTTCTCTACGTACCGCATACCGCCGTTCACGTGCCGATCTTCCCCAGTGAGCGGTTTCGGGGAAAGAGCGACAATGGCCGGTTCGGCGACTGGGTCGAGGAGGTCGACTGGAGCGTTGGAAAAATCCTCGACACGCTTTGCGACGAGGGGCTCGACGACGACACGCTCGTGATTTTCACCAGCGATAACGGGCCGTGGGTGGTGAAGGGGGCGGACGGCGGCTCCTCCGGGCCGCTGCGGGGCGGTAAGGGCAGCACCTGGGAAGGGGGCGTGCGGGTCCCGACGGTCGCCTGGTGGCCGGGCCGAATCGCGGCGGGCACCGAGTGCGGCACGATGGCCGGTACGATCGATCTGGTTCCGACATTCGTGTCACTGGCGGGCGGCGACATGCCCCGCGAGCCCGTGATCGACGGCCGCGACATTTCCGGCCTCCTCCTTGGGACCAGCCGCGAGCCTGCCCGGGCGGTTCACTATTACTTCAAGGGCACGACGCTGGAGGCGGTGCGTGCTGGCCGCTGGAAGCTGGCCATCGCCTCGCAGGGTGCGGGGATGGGGAAGGGGGCCGTCGTGGCCGAGGCCTCGATGGAATCGCCACGGCTGTACGATCTCGAAGCCGATCTCGGCGAGACGACCGACGTCGCCGCCGAGCATCCCGCCGTGGTGGACAGGCTCCGCGGCTACGTCTCGCCGATGCAGGCGGAACTCTGCGGCCCACAGGCTCCCGGGCGTCGCCCCGCTGGCGACGTCGCCTCACCTGAGTTCCTCTATCCTGTCGCCGACGTGCCGGCCGCAGGGCGGTGACCGGAGCGCATCCGAGTTCCTTGTACCGCCGGCTCGGGGGCGGCAAAAGTCGCGTCGCCCGGGCGAGGATACGCCCAAGGCTCCGCGAGCGTTCGCCGACCCCCTTCGCCTACCCGCCCTCGCTTACGCAGACGACGCTCCACCGAACCCGGACGTGCTCGAGAGCCGCGAAGCCTGCGGCGGCAGCCGGCCGGAAGCGGACCGCCCACCACGCCGCCGTCCCGCCGTGTATCCTGTGACGATCACAGCCCCGGTTGGGCGGTGACGAGTGAGCCAGTGGGGACCGGCATGGCGGCATCAGGCAAACGCGACGGGCCGCCTCAGGCGGGCGGTGACGCAGCGGCGAGCCCACTGGGGCTGTGCCTCTTCGGCGTCTACGTGCTGCTGTACGCTGGCTTCATGGCGCTGGTGCTCGTGCGGCCGGACCTGCTCGCCCTGCGGCCTTTTGGCGGCGTGAACCTTGCGATCGTGTATGGCATGGGGCTGATCGCATCCGCATTCGTGCTGGCGGTCACCTACATGCTTCTCCGGTCGGGTCGCTGACGGAGAAACACTTCCTGCGCCATGCTGCACCAGACCTCGCTCGTCGCCGTCGCCATCTTCGCCACGTTCGTGCTCGGTGTGCTTGGCCTCTCGTTTTTCCTGGGCCGCAAGGGGCAGTCGGCGGCCGGCTACTACGCCGCCCACGGCCAGATTCACTGGTTCGTCAACGGGATCGCCTTCGCCGGCGACTATCTCTCCGCGGCGTCGTTTCTCGGCATCTGCGGGATGATCGCCTTCTCCGGCTACGACGGATTCCTCTACTCGATCGGCTTCCTCGCCGGCTGGGTGGTGGCGCTCTTTGTGATCGCCGAGCCGATCAAGGCGCTGGGAAAGTTCACGTTTGCCGACGCCCTCGACAGCCGGTTCAACAGCCGTGGCATCAAGCTGGCCGTGGCGATCTCGACCCTTGTCGTCAGCATCTTCTACCTGATCCCGCAGATGGTGGGGGCGGGCTCGCTGATCAAGCCACTCCTCGGCCTGCCGCACGAGGCCGGCGTGATCCTGGTCGGAGTGACGGTGACGCTGATCGTGGTCACTGCCGGCATGGTGTCGACCACCTGGGTGCAGTTCATCAAGGGGTCGCTGCTCGTCTTTTTCTGCGGCGTGCTGACGGTGCTGATCCTGGGCCGCGGCCTGGCCGTTAATGCGAGCCGCACCGGCACGGAAAACCTGGCTCCACAGGTGAGGACCGTGCGGCCCGACGGCACGGTGCTGGTGGACGGCGTGACGCAGTCGCGGGATCATGACCTGCGGCCGGTGGGCACGATCCTCCGGTTGCCGGAACGGTTCGGCGACGCCCGCTCCACCGGACCGCTCGGGCCGCTGGAGTACCTCTCGGCGCTGGAAGACTCGACGATCGTGACCTGGGCGGCGAAGAAGCATGTCGACGCCGACGGAGCCCATACGACGTTCACGCCCGTCGAGCGGCGGGGGACCGATCTGCTCACGCCCGGCGGCTCTTTCAAGGGGCTCACCTCCGGGAAACTGGCCGACCGACTCGACTTCGCGAGCCTGATGCTCGCGCTGTTTTGCGGCACGGCGTCGCTGCCCCACATCCTGATCCGCTACTACACCGTCAAGGACGCCGCGGCCGCCCGGAAGAGCACCGTGGTGGGCATCGCGGCGATCGGCGTGTTCTACGTGCTCACCCTGTATCTCGGCCTGGGAGCGATGACGTCCGGTGCCCTCGATCCGACCGACACCAACATGGCGGCCCCGCTGCTCGCCAAGACCTTCAGCAACACCCTGTTTGCGATCATCTCGGCGATCGCCTTTACCACCGTGCTGGGTACGGTCAGCGGCCTGATCATGGCCGGCAGCGGTGCGGTGGCCCACGACCTCGTGGAGAACGTGTGCGGCGTCCAGATGACCGATCACGAGAAGATTCGCTGCGGGAAGTTGGCCGCGGTGGGGCTGGGGATCGTGGCGATGGCCCTGGGCATCCTGTTCCGCAACTTCAATGTCAGCTTTCTCGTGGGCTGGGCCTTCAACATCGCAGCCAGTGCCAACCTGCCGTCACTGGTGATGCTGCTGTTCTGGCCGCGGACCACCCGGCAGGGCATCGTGGCGGCCGTCTCGGCAGGTATGCTGTCGTCGTTGGCCTGGATCCTGCTGTCGGCCGACACGTTTGAAAAGGTCTACGGACTCCCGCGCGAGATGGCCCTCACCCCCTTCAGCCAGCCGGGGCTCGTCACGATCCCACTCGGTTTTTTGGTGCTCGTCGTCGTGTCGTTGCTCACGCCCGCCCCCTCCCCTCGCCGCTAGCCCGCCGATGCCTCGCAAGAAGTCCGCGCCTCCCCGCCGCGAGGTGATCGCCTGCACGGCGAGTCAGCTTCCGGCGATTCGGTCGATCTACAACGACGCGATTCTCCACACGACCGCGCTCTACGAATACGAGCCACGGACGGAGGAGGTGATGCGGGAGTGGTTCGCCGACCGCGAGCGCAGCGGCATCCCGGTGATCGGGATCGAATGGGAGCCGGGCGTGCTGGCCGGCTTCGCGACCTGGGGGCCGTTTCGGCCGCGGGCGGCCTACAAGTACTCCGTCGAGCACTCCGTCTACGTGGACGAGCGATTTCGCGGCGAGGGCGTCGGCCGGCAACTCCTCCAGGCGATCGTCGCCGAGGCCAGGCAGCGGGATATCCACATGCTGATCGCCGGAATCGATGCCACGAACGTCGCCAGCGTGGCCCTGCATGGTTCGCTCGGCTTTCGCTGCTGCGGCACCGTCCGCGAGGCCGGCTTCAAGTTCGGCCGCTGGCTCGACCTCGAGTTCTGGCAACTGATCCTGCCTACGCCAGCGAATCCCCTGGACGGGTGACCCGGGCTCGAGTGATCCGCGAAGCCCGCTGGCGTGCCATCTGGAATCGGGAAGGCCTCTGCCGGCCATAAGATGAGCCCGGCCGCGAGCGACGGTATTCGCCGTGGATGGGCCGCGGTATTCTCACCGCATGCTCACGCTCCCGCGATTCACGTTTGGCGTTGGTGACCGGTTCGCCCATCAGGCCCAGGCGCAGCTCGCCGCTTTTGAACGGCTGGCCGAGGAGGGCATCGTCGTCTCCCCGGTGTGGAACAAGTCGAACCGCGAACACACCTTCATCGGCAGCGAGCCGGCGAGCGTGCGGGCCGCGGCCGCCGCCGCGGTGGCGGCCCGAAAGTGGCCTCACCCCTGGTTCGTCGATGCCGACCACATCCGCCTCGAGACGGTCGACCGGTTCCTCGATTCGAGCGACTTCTTCACGATCGACGTCGCCGATTCGATCGGCACGCCGGCGGCTGATGCCGACATCACCGCCTTTCTGGGGAACCATCCCGAACTCACCGCGCCGCTGACGATCCCCGGCATCGCCGTGCCGCTGCCACTGTCGGCCGAGGTCTCCGGGACGGTCGCCCGCCGCTATCTCCTGGCCTGCCGCGAGGCTGGAGAGATTTTCCGGCACATTCGCAGCCGCCGGGGGGATGCAGCTGCGATTGAGGTGAGCATGGACGAGACCGACGTGGCCCAAACGCCGCCGGAGCTGCTCGTGATCCTCGCCCTGCTCGCCGACGAGGGTGTGCCCCTACAGACGATCGCGCCCAAGTTCACCGGCCGATTCAATAAGGGTGTCGACTACGTCGGTGACCTCGCCGGCTTCGAGCAGGAGTTTTCTGATGATGTGGAGGTGCTGGCCTACGCAGCCCACCGCTACGGCCTACCGAACAACCTCAAGCTTTCGGTGCACAGCGGCAGTGACAAGTTCTCGCTCTACCCGCTCATCCGCCGGATCGTGCAGCGAACCGGGGCGGGCCTGCATCTCAAGACAGCCGGCACGACGTGGCTCGAGGAGATGATCGGCCTGGCCGAGGCGGGCGGCGACGGCCTCGCGCTCGCCAGGGAGATCTATGCCTATGCCTTCGACCACGTCGAGGAGTTCTGCGCACCCTACGCCACGGTGATCGACATCGACAAGGCCCAACTGCCGTCGCCAGCCACGGTGGCATCGTGGAGAGGGTCGCAGCTGGCGGCCGCCCTGCGTCATGTCCCCTCGAACCCCGCCTTCAATCCCCACATGCGGCAGCTGGTGCACGTGTCGTTCAAGGTGGCGGCCAAGCAGGGGAGTCGGTACACCGACCTGCTCGTGGCCAACCGCGAGGTGGTGGCGACGCAGGTCACCGAAAACATCTACGATCGCCACCTGAAACCGCTGTTCGGGAGCGTTGCATCCTGAGCGAGAAAGCCGTTGCCGCGCCGGCGGCTTCGAGGCAACGGTGCACGAGGGGGTTGTGTTGAAATCAGCCATCACGATCTGTCTAGTGCCGGAGGCAGGTCGCGGGCCGTTCGTGTTTCACGGCGGGCTGGAGGCGGGCTGCCGGGCCGCGGCCGACGCCGGCTTCGACGGCGTCGAGCTGTTTCCCGCAGGGGCCGACGACGTGGCGGTGCGGACCGTGAATCCCCTGCTCGCGGCCCATGGCCTGGCGCTGGCCGCCATCGGGACAGGCGCCGGATTCGTCAAGCACGGCCTGCACCTGGTGCATCCCGACGAGGCCGTCCGGCGGAGGGCGCGGGAGTTCATCGCGTCGATCATCGAGGTGGCGGGCGACCTGGGGGCGCCGGCCATCATCGGTTCGATGCAGGGCCGGACGACCAGCGAGGTGCCGCGGGAGGCGGCTCTCGTCATGCTCGCCGACGCGCTCGGCGAACTGGGCGACCAGGCTGCCCGGCGTGGCCAGCCTCTCCTCTACGAGCCGCTCAACCGGTACGAGACCGACCTCTGGAACCGTCAGGCGGAGGCCGCGGCCTTCCTCGAGGCCCATGGTCTCGAGACGGTGAAACTGCTCTGCGACCTGTTTCATATGAACATCGAGGAGGACGATGTCGCCGGCGGGCTCGCCGCCTGCGGCCGCCGGGTGGGCCACGTCCACTGGGCCGACTCCAACCGCCGGGCGATGGGCTTCGGCCACACCGACCCGGCGGCCGTCGTGGCGGCCCTGCGGATGATCGGCTATGAAGGCTGGCTGTCCGCCGAGGTATATCCGTGGCCGACGCCGTCGGAGGCGGCGGGCCGGACGATCGCCAGCCTGCGGCGGCACCTGGTCGCCTGACGCGAGGAGATACAACGATGCTCAATGGGCCCCTGCTGCATCCCGAGATTCTCCGCGTGCTGGCCCGGTCGGGGCACCATGCGAAGGTGCTGATCGCCGACGGCAATTACCCCGCCCTCACGAAGCGGGGTCCGCGGGCGGAGCTCGTCTCGCTGCAACTGGTTCCCGGCGTGCCGACGGTGGCACAGGTCTTCGGGGCGGTGCTCGCCGCCGTGCAGGTCGACGAGGTCTTCACGATGGGGGTCGATCGAGCCGACTCCTACGCCACCGCCACGCCGGGCGACCCGCCGGTGTGGGCCGAGTATCGCCGCATCCTTGCCGCGGCCACGTCGCCCTGCACACTGGTGCCGATCGTGAAGTGGGATTTCTACGCGGCCGTCGCCTCCGACGACCACGTGCTCACGATCCAGACGGCCGACACGCAGCCGTGGGCGAATCTGTTGCTCTCCCTCGGCTGTCGAACGTTTGCCTGAGAGCGACGACATGAAAACCAGACCACTCGGCACAACCGGCCTCGAGGTGCCGATCCTCTCGTTCGGGGCGAGTTCGCTCGGGCAGGAGTTCCGGTCGGTGACCCTCGACGAGGCGCTGGCGAGCGTGCGAGAGGCTCTCGCGGGCGGCTTGAACCTGATCGACACGAGCCCGTTCTACGGCCGCGGGATGAGCGAGGTGCTGCTCGGCCTCGCGCTCGAGTCGGTGCCACGAGACGACTATCTCCTCTGCACGAAACTTGGCCGCTACGACCTTTCCCACTTCGACTTCTCGGCGCAGCGGGTGTCCGAGAGCGTGGATGTGTCGCTCCACCGGCTTGGCACCGACCACCTCGACATCGTGCTCTGCCACGACATCGAGTTCGTGCCGATGCAGCAGATCATCGACGAGACACTCCCGGCGCTCCGGAAGGCCCGCGATCAAGGGAAGGTGCGGTTCATCGGCATCAGCGGCTACCCGCAGAAGATCTTTCGCTTCATCTGCGAGCAGGCCGACGTCGACTGCGTGCTCAACTACAACCAGTACACCCTCCAGAACACGCGATTTGCCGACGAGACGATTCCGTGGCTGACGTCGCGAGGCATCGGTGTGATGAATGCGGGGCCCTTCAGCGCCCGGCTCCTCACCGACGCTCCCCTCCCCGCCTGGCTCAAGGAGCCCGAGGACGTGAAGGCGGCGGCGCGGCGGGCGGCCGAACTCTGCCGGGCCCGCGGGTCGTCGATCGCGAAGCTCGCCCTGCAGTTTTCGATCGCCAATCCCGACATCGCCACCACAGTGGCGGGGAGTGCGAACCCCGCGAACATTCGCCACTGGGTGAGCTGGGCCGCCGAGCCAATCGACACCGAGCTCGCCCGCGACGTGCAGGCGATCTTCGCGGCCGTGAAGAACGTCGGCCACAGCGAAGGCCTGCCGGAGAACAACTGACCGCCATGCGCATCGACTCCCACCAGCACTTCTGGAACTACTCGGCGGCGGAGTACCCCTGGATCGGCCCGGGCATGGAACGGCTCGCCCGCGACTACCTGCCCGAGGACCTCGCACCCCTGCTTGCCGCCGAGGGTATCCACGGCTCGGTCGCCGTTCAGGCCCGACAGAGCGTGGCGGAGAGCCACTGGCTGTTGAAGCTCGCACAGGCCCACCCGCTCGTGAAGGGCGTGGTTGGCTGGGTCGACCTGCGGAGCGATCGTGTCGGTGACGATCTCCATGCGCTCGCCGCGAATCCGACGTTTGTCGGCGTGCGGCATGTCGTGCAGGACGAGCCCGACCCGCGGTTCGTGCTCGGCAGTGATTTCGGCCGGGGGCTGCGGGAGCTCCACCAGCACGGCCTGACCTACGACCTGCTCCTCTATCCCGACCAACTGCCGGCCGCCATCGAACTCGTGGGGCTCGTCCCCGAGCAGCCGTTCGTGGTCGATCACCTGGCGAAGCCACGGATCGCAGCCGGCGAGATCGAGGGCTGGGAGCGGGACCTGCGGGCGATTGCCCGCCACGACAACGTCTGCTGCAAGGTGTCGGGGATGGTGACCGAGGCGGCGCGGCGCGGCTGGAAGCCGGACGACTTCACGCCCTACCTCGACGTGGTGCTCGAGGCCTTCGGGCCGGCGCGGCTGATGGTCGGCAGCGACTGGCCGGTCTGCCTGCTCGCCGGCGAGTATGCCGACGTGGCGGCGATTCCCCGCGACTACTTCGGGCGGCTCTCTGCCGACGAGCAGGCCCAGATCCACGGCGGCACCGCCACCAGGTTCTACGGACTCACGTGACGCGACCGCGGTGACCGCGGCGAAGGAGGTTTCATGCAGGCCCTACTGCTCGAGCGCCCGCAGGCGTTCCGATTCATCGACATGCCCGAGCCCGGCGCGCCCGGCCCCGGCGAGGCCCTCGTCCGCGTTCATGCCGTGGGCATCTGCGGTACCGACTACGGCGGCTACCTCGGCACCATGCCCTTCTTCAGCTACCCGCGGATCCCAGGGCACGAACTGGGTGTCGAGGTGGTGGCCGTCGGGTCGGGCGTGGCGAACGTGAAGACCGGCGACCGCTGCTGCGTGGAGCCCTACATCAACTGCCAGCGGTGCCACTCGTGCGTTCGGGGACTGACCAACTGCTGCGCCCACCACCACACGCTCGGCGTGCACTGCGACGGCGGCCTCCGGCCGCTCTTCACGCTGCCCGCCCGCAAGCTCCATCGGTCGCCACGGCTCACGGCCGAGCAGAACGCCCTGGTTGAGACGCTCGCGATCGGCTGCCACGCGATCGACCGCGGCGCGCCGCAGCCCGGCGAGACGGTGCTCATCATCGGGGCAGGGCCGATCGGGCTGTCGGCGCTGGAGTTCGCCAAGGTCTCCGGGGCCCGGGTGATCGTCATGGACAAGTCGCAGCCGCGACTCGACTTCGTCCGCTCGGCCATGGGCGTGGCCGACACCGTGCTGGCCACCGGCACGCCGGCCGACAGTGAGGCCGTGGGGCAGCTCACCGACGGCAGGATGTGCGAGCTTGTGGTGGATGCCACGGGCAGCGCTGCGAGCATGGCGGCGGCCCTGGACGTCTGCAGTTTCGGGGGCCGGCTCGTCTATGTTGGGATCACCCAGGGTGAGGTGCGGTTTCCCCATGCCGCGGCGATGCACCGCCGAGAACTCACGATCCTGGCCAGCCGCAACGCCCTGTCGCGGGATTTTTCGAGGATCATCGGCCTGATCGAGGATGGTACGATCGACACCCGGCCCTGGATCACGCACCGGCTTCCGTTTGCAGAGCTGCCGGCGGAGTTTCCCAGACTGCTCGACCCAGCGAGCGGCGTGATCAAGGCGGTGGTTGAGATGCCCTCCTGAGGTCGCTGCCATGGCCCGTTCCGTTCCCGAGCCCACGCCGTCGTCGAACCGCACCGTCGCCCTCGTCATCGCTGCCGTGCTGGCCCTGCTCGTGGCGGTCGCGGTGTTCTGGTTCTGGCCGAAGGCCACCCGGGTGCCCGAGACGGTGGCCATCGCCACGGGCCTGCTGGATCTGGGCGGCCCGCCCGCCAAGCAGACGATCCGCCAGCTAGTGGCCAACGTCGACCGCATGCCCCGTGACGAACTGGGGCAGCTCTGGCGGGCGGTAGGCGAGGACTGGCGGCGACGTCGGCAGGAGGCCATCGACCGCTACTTCACCGCGCCGGCCGCCGACAAACCGCTGCTGCTCGATGCAGAGATCGAGCGGCTCGTGGCGCTCCGCGCCCTGATGATCGCCCTCAACCCTCAGGCTGATTCGGACGATCCGCCATGGATGCCGCGGGAACGTGGGCCCGGGCGGCGGGGCGGTGGAAACGATCCGAATGCCAAGCCGCCCGACGAGGCCGCCCGCAAGGCGGCGGCAGACCGCCGCGCGGTCGCCGCGCGGTACGAGGAGGCCCTTGTCGTCCATGCGAAGGCCCGGGGTGTCGCTCTGCCGACGTTCCGCTGACTGAAACCCCTGCCCCTTTGGCGCCCGGGTTTTCAACCGGCGGCTGGCCTTCGTGAGGTCATGGTCATGGCCCCGATCGCGGCCCCGCATCGTCCCCGTCGCTTGGGACTGCCCAGGCCCTCCCGCCCCCGGAGTTCTCAGAGGAACCGGCTCAGAGCATCTCGGCGGTGACGGCCAGCACGATCGGGGCGGTGCCGTCGCCGCCCTTCACGAGCTCGATCGTCCTGATCGGTTTCGGCTGCTTCGGCACCACCACCACGTGGCGGACCTGGCGGCCGCCGAGGTCGAAGGCGAACGTGCTACCCGGCACGTCGTTGCGGGCGATGTAGTCGGAGAGGTGCTCGCCGTTCACCAGCGGATGCACTTCCTGACTCTCGTCGTCGTAGGTCAGCCGCACGAGCATCGACTCGCTTCCCTTCGCCGAGTGCGGCCAGCCCCAGCCCGAGATGCCCCCGAGGAGGTGGATCGCCTTCGCCGGCATGCCCAGGGGCAGTGACACCTTCTTCGGCATCGTGGGCGGCAGAGTGCCCTGCGGCCCGTTGAGCATGACGACGTTGGGAACCGTGTCGCCCCGCGGGTCGATGAGGATGAACGGAACGCCGTCGGCCTGCTTCGGACCCCAGTCCGGGAATACCAGCCGTTCGGTTTCACTCTTCGATTCGTAGAACATTCCCTTAGTGCTCGACGCCGTGGCCACCTTGTCGAGTGGCAGCGGCACGTACCGGCCCCGGGCCGTAAGGAAGGCGAGCAGGTCGGCCAGTCCCTGCGGTTGGATCTGCTTCTCGAACCCCACCGGCATCAGCGAGTTGGTCGAAGGAACGAACTCGTCGATCTCATCCCGCTGCACCACGTGCCGCTTGCCCTCGGCGTCCAGCAGTTCGATCGACGTCTTGCTCTCGCCGGCGAGCAGGCCGTTGACGACGCGACCGTCGTCGGTAGCCACCGTGTAGGCCCGGTAGTTGCCCTCGACCGAGCGGTTGGGGTCGAGGATATGAATGAGCAGCTCTCGGGGCGGATGGACCGACATCCCGGTAAGCTCGGGTCCGACCTTGCCCCCCGCGCCCGAATGCGCGTGGCACGTGCCGCAGTGCTGTTTGAAGAGAGCCTTGCCCTGAGCCACATCACCGCCGGCAAGCACCACAGGGAGGACCTCGTCGATCACTTTCTGGCGATCAGCGTTCGGCAGGCCACCGCCAGCGGCGATCAGTTTCTTGGCCCGCTCTCGGAGCTTCTTGTCGGGGAGTTCGGCAAGCCGGTTTCGCTCCACGAGCGCCAGATCCGTGAGCCGGATCGCGCCCAGCTCGAGTCGCTCGACCAGCACCGGCGTCCAGGCCTTGTTGTTCACCGCAGTCCGGAAGGCAGCCTCGCGGATCGCCGGCGGCAGCGTGCCGGCCGTGTCGAGGATCACCTCGGCGGTGCCCAGGGCGTTCGACTCAGCGACGGCGGCGAGCAGTCCGCCGGCAACATCGGGTGACGTGCGGGCGGTGATCCGCCCGAGGAGTTCCTTGACGACGCCGAGGTCGGCCGGCCGCAGGAGCACCAGCCGCTTCGCCGCCTCAGCCCGGTCGCGGGCGGAGGCCTCCGCTTCGTCCACGGTGGCAAGGAGGGAGTTCGTGACGTTCTCGATCTGCGAATCGAGCGCGTCGCTCCCGGCCCGCTGCACGAGCGTGATCAGCTGACCTTGGGCGGCCGGGGAGAGCGTGCCGACGAGGTGCACGAGGGCTCCGCGACCGGCGGCATCGAACTCGATCCTTCGGCCGTTGGGCCAGCCACGGGCCAGGCCCGTGAGGGCTGCCGCGGCCGTGTCGGGCTGGGCGGACGTGAGCCTCGCCACGAGGCTGCTCACCGCGGCCGCGTCGCCACCCCGCGCGACGTGCTCCGCGACCCGCTCCACGAGCGCGAGCCGGGCCGGCGAGACGTCGTCGGCAAGCGGGGGCTGCTGACCGGGAGCCTGGAGCATGGCCGAGATCAGGGCCGGAAGAACGCCCACGGCCTGGATGGCCGCGGCGCTCGTGGCGGCGTCGGCGAGCACCGGATCGGCCCCCGTCCGCGGATCGGCGAGCATCGCGAGCACGAGATCGGTCGCCTCCGGCGACACAGGACACTCGCCGAGGCCGTCGAGCAGGGCGAGCCTGACGAGGGGCGCGGCGTCGGCGGCGACGCCCGCGGCACGCCATGCGGCGAGCGTGGCGGCCGTGCGGGGCAGCGCCCGCACCGCGTTGATCCGCACGCCGGCCGACGGATGCTTCAGGGCTCCCTGCACGGCGGCCACCGCCGCGGCGTCGGCGGTCACACCATCGATCGCCCCCAGCGATTTCAGCGTCCAGATCGCGTGAATCGCTGCGGGATTCAGGCCGATCTCATCGACCGAGGCGTCCTGGACGAGTTTCACGACCGCCGGCACGACGTCGTGGCCGCCGTCGGGTCGGCCCCCTGCCCGCTCGGTGAGTTTCCGCTGGGCCCGCAGTCGCCAGAACATGTTGGTGTCGCGGAGCGTCGCGACGAGTTCGTCGGGCGTGGCGTTGGCGAGCGTGGTGCGCTGCGGGGTGTTTGTCGTGGCGTCGTGGACTACCCGCCAGAGTCGGCCATGCACCTTGTCGCGAAGCGGCGTCTCGTAGGCGTTGCCCTTGCCGTTTTCAAAGCCGGCCGGCGTCGGGTTGTGCTGGACGATGAAGTTGTACCAGTCGATCACCCAGACCTGACCGTCAGGACCGACGTCGGCCTGGATCGGCGACGTCCACTCGTCGTCGCTCGCCACGAGGCTCCAGGCCATGCGGCTTCGGAAGGCGGCGCCGCTCGGCGTGATCTCGAACGTGGCCACCACGTGGCCGGTGGGCTCGCAGACGAAGGCGGTGCGGTTCCAATACTCGCGGGGGTAGGCCCGGGCGGTGTAGAGCCGGTGGCCGGCCGCCGCGGTGAACCTGCCGTGGTGGTCGACCTGGCGAACCGGGGCCTTGCCGTCGGCCGTGCCCTTCCTCGGCGCCACCTCCATCTCGGGGCTTCCCGAGATGCCGCCGAGCGTGGCGGCGTTCCAGCCGCGAACCCGTTCGTAGACGCGGTTGGCCAGCGGCATCTGTTCGCTCGGGTTGCCGTTGGCGGTCGAGCCGAAGAGAACCCCCTCCTCACTGAAGCCGACACCCCAGGAGTTGTTGTTGGTGCTCCGCAGGAACTCGAGCTTCGAGCCGTCCGGCTGGAACCGAAAGAAGCCCTGCTTGAACTCCAGCGTTTCGCCGCCGACCTCACCCTTGAAGCCCGAGTAGCCGACCATGCCGTAGATCCAGCCGTCGAGACCCCAGGTGAGGTTGCTCGGGCCGGCGTGCGTGTCGTAGGTACCCCAGCCGGTGAACAGCTCGGTGCGGACGTCGGCCTTCCCGTCGCCGTTGGTGTCTTTGAGAAACAGCGTGTGGGGGGCCTGGGTGACGATCAGGCCTCCGTCGTGGGCGAGCATGCTCGTGCAGATCGAGAGCGACTCGGCGAACACCACGCGAGTGTCGAACGTGCCGTCTCCATTCCGGTCGTCGAGCCGCACGATCCGGTCGTGCCCTTCCCCTTCCCCCGGGAGAACGATGGCGTTGGGGTAGTCGACGCTCTCGGAGACGAAGAGCCGGCCGTCGTGGTCGAAGGCAAAGGCCAGCGGCTTGGCCTGGAAGAGCGGCTCGGCGGCGGCAAGGGCGATCGTAAAGCCGACCGGAGTGATCGCGTGTCGCCGCGACGCCTCGGGTTCGAGTGGCTTTTGCATCGCGGTGATCGGCTCACCCATTTTTCCCCAGTCGGCCTTGGGAACGTAGAACGGCACGTGTGCCGGCTGATAGTCGAACGGTGCCAGGCCGTCGGGGAGCTGCGTCATTTCGGGGTGCGACACGAAGGGCCCCGCCGTCTGCGGGTCGCGGCCGGCCGCGAAGCGAATGCCCCGCTCGACGAGGTTGTGGAAGCCGGGGTGGCCCCAGGTCCGCTGGTCGTGCCCCCAGGCGGTGTAGAACACCCGGCCGTTGCCCTCGGTGCGGACCCATGTCCAGGGCTCGCGGTGCGTCCCCTCGACCCGCTCTTCGAGCACCGTTCGCCCCCGCTCGTTGTGCTTGGTATGGACGTAGGTCTCGTCCCAGCTGGCGAAGCCGCCAAAGCCCTTCATCACCGGGTGCTCGGGAGCCACGATCTCGGTCTGGAACTCGCCGGTGCCGTGCTTCTGGAACTGGGCGCCGACCATGTCGATCCAGACCGGAGAGTTCTGAAAGCAAAAACTGGCGGAGTGCAGCGGCACCAGGCCCTTGCCACCGCGAACGTAGTCAACGATCGCCGACTCCTGCTTGGGCGTGATCGACTCGATGTTGGCAAAGACGGCCAGCGCGTCGTACGCCTGCAGGACATCGGCCGTGAGATCGGCGAGGTCGTCGGTGTAGACCAGGTCGATGCCCCGCGAGGCCAGCACGGGCTGGAGCTGGCCGAACCGCTCGGCCGGCTTGTGGTGCCCCCGGTCGCCGAGAAACAGCACCTTGATGGGCCCCTCGGCCGCCCGGGCCGCACCGAGGAATGATCCAAGCGCCAGCGCAGCCGCGCACACGAACCGAACCATGGGAAGCTCCAAGGCGACGACTAGACGAGGAATACTAGGACGAGAACGACCACTCGGGGAGTTTCAGGATCGCCCCCCCCTGCATGGCTGAATCGTGGGCGAGGAGGCCGGTGCAGGTCCAGTTGGCGCTCTGCCGGGCGTTGGGATAGGGGTCGCGGCCCTCGACGAGCGCGGTCACAAACTCGTGCACGAGGTGCGGATGGCTGCCGCCGTGGCCGCCCCCCTGCGTGAACGAGAGGTGTTGATGGTCGTCGGCGTCGTACACGCCGCCGGTCGTGAAGGGCTGAATGGGCTCGGGTAGCAGGTGCGCGAAGTCCGGCACCGACACCCGCTGGGGAATCTCGGGCTCCGGAACCTTTGCCGTGTGGATCACTGGCTCTTCACCTTCGCAGAGCTGCCACTCGAAGCTCCGCTTCGACCCGTAGACGTCGAAGCTCTCGCGGTACTGTCTCGCCGTGTCGAAGAGCGAGCGGATCACGCGGGCGACCACGGCGCTGTTCTTGAGCTTCACGTGGGCACTCTCGATGGCGAACGGCGAGCCGTACTTCCCGACAAGCTCGTCGCGGATCCGTCCGGAGCCGAAGCAGCTCACTTCCTCGGCGTCCTTCCGCTCGAGCGCCAGGCAGGGCCCTACGCAGTGGGTGGCGTAGTGCATCGGCGGCAGGCCCGGCCAGTAGTTCGGCCAGCCGTCCATGTCCTGCTGGTGGCTGGCCTGCACGAACTGGATCGTGCCGAGTTCACCGCGATCGGCCATCTGCTTGATGAACAGGAACTCACGGGCGTAGACGACCGTCTCGGCCATCATGTACTTGAGCCCAGTTTTTTCCGAGAGCTCGACGATCCTGCGGCACTCCTCAACGGAGGTCGCCATCGGCACCGTGCACATCACGTGCTTGCCGGCCTCGAGGGCCGCGATCGACATCGCCGCGTGGTCGGGGATCGGCGAGTTGATGTGGACGGCATCGATATCCTTGTCCCGGAGGATGTCGGCGTAGCTCGTCGACCTCCGCTCCACACCGGTGGCGTCGCCGACCTGGTCAAGTTTCTCCTTCGACCTCTGGCAGATCGCGACCAGTTCCACGTGCGGATGCCGCTGGTGGATCGGGATGAACTCGGCGCCGAAGCCGAGGCCGACGATGGCGGTGCGGATGCGACGAGGCGGGTGGGAGGGTGGCATGAACGACGGACCCCAGCGGTGAAAAACCCTGTACCGCCTGAGTATTGGCCGTGGCGGGAGCGGTGTCCATGAGAAGCATTTCCGCCCACTTGAGATTCCTGACCGACCGCGAAGCTGCCGCTTCAGCGGACGTCGAGGAGTTCCACCAGAAAGTGGAGCGTGGCGTCGGGCGGAATCACCGGGGGTGCTCCTCGGCGGCCGTAGCCGAGGTTGCTTGGGATCACCAGTTCGATCATGCCCCCTTCGCCCACCAGCTGCATGCCCTCGGTCCAGCCCGGGATCACCTGGTTGAGGCCGAAGTCGATCGACTCGCCCCGCTGGTAGGAACTATCGAAGACCTTCCCGCCGTCGAGCCAGCCGTGGTAGTGAACCTTGACGTTGTCGGTCGCCCGGGGATTGGCACCGGTGCCCTTGCGAAGGACTCGGTACTTCAGGCCGGAGGCGGTGCTGGCGAACGACGTGGCGGCGTCGGCGTCGATCTTGCCGGCGCCAGCCGGGAGCGCGGGGTGCGGAACTTCCTGGGCGGCGGGTTGCGGGGCCTGGGCCACGATGATCTCCGATGCAAAGAGGGTGAAGGATGCGAGGGCGATGGCGAGAGCAATGCGCACGGGGGTGGCTCCTTGGCGAGTTGGTGTGGGCGGCATCATACCCGCCCGCCGGTTGCCGGTGGGCGGATCATCAATCGTTCGATCTCATCGGGCTCGATGGCCACGTGGCTAGTGAGGTCGACCGGCCCATTTTCCGTGACGAGCACGTTGTTTTCCAGCCGGACGGCCAGCCCCTCCTCGGGGATGTAGATGCCCGGCTCCACCGTCATCACCCAGCCCGCCTCGAGCGGGCCGTCGACCGGCGCCATGTCGTGAACCCCCAGGCCCAGCGAGTGGCCGAGGCCGTGCATGAAGTACCTCCGGCAGGCGGGCTCCTCCGCCGTGTCCCGGGCTGCATCGGCGGCGGTGATCAGCCCGAGTGTCACCAGTTCCTCCGCCATCTCGACCTGCGCGGCCCGCTTCCAGTCGCGGAGCCGGGTGCCGACGGTGGTTCTGGCGATCGACGACCGGAGCACCCGCAGCACCGCCTCGTAGACGGCTCGTTGCCGCGGCGTGAACCGGCCGCTCACGGGATAGGTTCGCGTCAGGTCCGAGGCGTAGTTGGCGTACGAGGCCCCGACATCGACGAGCACCAGTTCGCCCTCATGGCAGGGCTGGTCGTTGTCGAGGTAGTGCAGCACGCAGGCATTGCGGCCGGAGCCGATGATCGGCTCGTAGGCCATCCGGCTGCGGCGGCGGGTGAACTCACCAGCGAGTTCCGCCTCGAGTTCGTACTCCATCACCCCAGGGCGGAGGGCGGCGATGAGCCGCCGCAGCCCCGCGTCGGTGACATCGGCAGCCCGGCGGATGAGGGCCACTTCCGCCGGCGTCTTCACGGCCCGCAGCCGTCGCAGGAGTGGCGCCAGCCGCTCGTAGCGGTGCAGCGGATACTTCGCCATCAGCTGCCGCCCCAGCCGCATGTCACGGCTCTCGAGCTCGATCACCGCCCGTTCGTGCTCGTTGGCATTGAGGTAGACCGACGTGCTCTCGCAGAGCAGCGAGTGGGTCACGGCCGGCAGTTCCGAGCTCCAGCGGACCTTCGCGATCCCGGAGATCTCCGTCGCCCGCTCCTTGGTGAGCTTCGTCCCCTCCCACGTCGCCAGATGCTCGTTGGGCTGCCGCACGAAGAGGATTTCCCGATGGGCGGGATCACTGGCCGAGGGGGCGAGCACGAGCACGCTCTCCTCCTGCTCGATGCCGCTGGCCCAAAAGAGATCGCCCGCCGGCTGGATCTTCAGCGTGCCGTCGCCGGTGGTGGGCAGGATGTCGGCCGCATGGAGCACGGCCACGGAACCTGCGGGCAGTTGCTGCACGAGCCGGCGACGGTTGGCGATGAACAGGGCGGGATCGATCGGCGCGTGGCGCATGCACAACTCCTGATGGCGGGCCGACATTGTCTGGTTTTCGGGCGGGGTCGCAAGCAACCGGTCGCTACACTCGATTCCGGTCGCATCCAGGCCCGGTTGCAACCCACCCGTTCGTCGTGATCTCGCGGAGCCGTCGCCGATGCCAGCCACCGAACCGATTCTCGTTGCCGGAGCCTGGAGGCAGGCCACGACAAGCCGCACCTATCGGGCCATCGACCCCTCGACGGGTCAGGACCGCGGTGCGATCTGGCCGGTGAGCCGCTGGGGCGACGTGGAGTCAGCCCTCGAGGCCGCCACGGGAGCGGCCCGGGAGCTCGCGCGGCTGCCACCCGAGGCGATCGCCGCCTTTCTCGCCAGGTATGCCGACCGGCTCGAGCGGCGGTCGGCGGAACTCGTGGCCGCGGCCCATGCCGAGACCGGCCTGGCGGTGCAGCCCCGGCTCGCGGAGGTCGAGATGCCGCGCACACTCGACCAGCTCCGGCAGGCCGCCACCGCCGCCCGCGAGGGCAGCTGGCGGATGGCGATGATCGACACGCCGAAGAACATTCGTGCGGCCGCCTGCGGGCTCGGCCCCGTGGTCGTGCTGCCCCCCGCCAACTTTCCCTTCGCCTATGGCGCCGTCACCGGCGGCGACTTCGCCGCCGCGATCGCCGCCGGCAACCCGGTGATCGCCAAAGCGCACGAGGGTCACCCCTCCGTGTCGCGGTTGGCCGCCGACGAGGCCCTCGCCGCCCTCCGCGACACCGGCCTGCCGGCCGCCACCGTGCAGCTGCTCCACGGCCTCGAGCCGGCTGACGGGGAACGACTTGTCGCCGATCCGCGGGTCGGGGCCACCGGCTTCACTGGCAGTCAGGCGGCGGGCGAGCGGCTGTTCCGCGCGGCCAGTGCCGCCGGCCGCGTGATCTGGGTCGAGATGGGCAGCATCAATCCGGTCGTGCTGCTGCCGGGCGCCCTTGCCGAGCGGGGCACATCGATCGCCGACGAGCTGACGGCGAGTGTCACCGGCTCGGCCGGCCAGTTTTGCACGAAGCCGGGCGTCGTGTTTCTCGTGGCCGATGCGGCCGGGCTGGCGTTCCTGGAGTCACTCGCCGGCCGATTCGCCGCCATCGGCCCGCAGGTGCTGCTCGGCCGCTCGGGCTGCGACCGGCTGGTGGCCGCAATCGGCAGGCTCGAGGCGGGCGGCGCGCGGCTCCGCGCGGGCGTGGCGGCAGCGGCCGGTCCGGCGAGCCACGTGCCGGTGCTGCTGGAGGTGAGCGGCCGCGACCTGATCGCGCGGCCTGAGGCGGTCGTGGTGGAGGCGTTCGGCAACGCGACGGTGGTCGTGGCCTGCGACTCGCTTCACGAACTGCACGCCGCCGTCGCCTGCGTGCATGGGTCACTCGGCGCCAGCCTCTATGCGGCGCGGGACGGCCGCGACGATGCCGAGTTTACTGATCTTGTGCCGCTGCTCATCGAGCGCGCCGGGCGGATCGTCGAGAATCGCATGCCGACGGGACTCGGTGTCGTGCCCTCGATGCAGCACGGCGGCCCGTGGCCTTCGGCGGGACCGCCGTTCTTTTCGGCGGTGGGATTTCCGTGGACGATCCTGCGGTTCGCCCGCCGGGTCTGCTTCGACGGCTGGACGGAGTCGCGGCTGCCCGAGATCGTCCGCGACGCCCCGCCGCCAGGCCGGCCGTGGCGGTATGTCGACCACGCCTGGACCCGCGGCTGACCACCGTCAGCCTGGTATGAAGGCCCGCTGCAGGCGGCGGAGGGCTTCCTCGAGCCGCTCGGTCGGGCAGGCGGTGTTGATGCGGATGAACCCCGGCGCGGCAAACTCCCGGCCGTCAGAAGGGCCGAGCCCCGCCGCCTCGCAGGCCGCCTGCGGATCGTCGACGCCCGTGCCACGGCAGTCGATCCAGGCCAGGTAGGTCGCCTCGGCGGGAACGCATGCCAGCCCCGGCACCGCGTCGACTGCTGCGCCGACGAGCCCGCGGTGGTGGCGGAGCAGGTCGACCACCCTTCGCCGCCACCCTTCGCCTCGGGTCCAGGCGGCGATCGATGCCGCATAGCCCAGCGGATTCACCATCGGCACCAGCCCCCCTCCCGCGATCCGCCAGCGGTGCCGCATCTCGGCCGTGGGCAGGATCGCGGCGGCGCAGCCCAGCCCCGCGAGGTTCCAGGTCTTCGACGCCGCCACCAGCGTGACGGCGGCCCGGGCGGCGGGGTGGTCGAGGCTGGCGAAGGGCACGTGCCGCGGGCCGCCATGCTCCTCGTCGAGCAGCAGGTCCGACCAGATCTCGTCGCTGACCACGGTGATCCCGTGGGCCACCGCGAACTCCGCGAGCCGCAGCAGATCAGCGTGGCGAAACACCGTGCCGGTGGGGTTGTGTGGATGACAGAGCCAGAGGAGTTTTGATCGCGGGGAGACGGCCGCTTCCAGCGCGGCCCAATCGACGGCCCACGTCGTCGGCTGCTGGAGCAGCGGCACGCGAACGCACCGCCGCTGTGCCAGCGGTGGCAGCGAGAGGAACGGGGGATAGACCGGCGTGAAGGTGAGGATCTCGGCGTCGGGGTCTGCCAGCAGCCGCGCCGTGAGTGCCAGGCCCGTCACGACGCCCGGCGTGGCCACGATCCGCTGCGGGTCGACCTGCCAGCCGTGCCGCCGCTCGAGATGGGCGGCGAGCGATTCGCAGAACCCCGGCGGCTCGTGGGTGTAGCCGAAGACACCGTGGTCGACGCGGGCGTGAAGGGCCGCGAGCACCTCGGCCGGGGCCACGAGGTCCATGTCGGCCACCCACACTGGCAGCAGGTCACGGCCCGCATAGCGGTCCCACTTCTCGGAGCCCGTGCCGTACCGGTCGGGGCAGGCGGCGAACAGCG
>CAJBSQ010000280.1 GCA_903958265.1 uncultured Planctomycetaceae bacterium | reverse complement strand
TCTACAACCTCGCCAACGGCCTGCTCTTTTGCTTCCTCGCCGGCTCGATGATCACGGTGTCGGCCACGGCGGTGGGCCCGTTCTTTCCGCCGGGCACGATCGAGATGCCGACCTTCCAGTCGACGATGCCCACGGGGCCGGCCTGGATCGTCTCCTGCATCGTGATCGGCGTGGCGATGACGCTCGTGGCCCTCAAGGGCTACGGCGTGGTGGCGCAGGTGGGGCACTATGCCGCGCCGTGGATGTTTCTGATCTTCGTGTCGTGCGCGCTGGTCACGCTGGGGCGGCTGGGCACCACCGACCTGTGGGCGCTGCTGACGCCCCCGGAGGGTACGCCGCAGGCGATCTCATTTCTGGGGATCGTGTGCTTTGCCTGGTTTTGCAACGCCGCCATGCACATCGGGATGGCCGACCTCTCGGTGCTGAGGTTCGCGAAGAAACCGAGCGCCGGCTGGGCGAGCGCCTCGGGGATGTTTCTCGGGCACTACGTGGCCTGGATCTGCGCGGCGCTCTTGCTCATCTACTGGGTGCGACAGCACGGCGTCGATCCGCAGGTGGGCAAGGACCCCGGCACGATGGTCAACGACGCCGTGGGCTGGGCCGGGCTGATCTGCGTGATCATCGCCGGCTGGACCACGGCCAACCCCACGATCTACCGGGCGGGCCTCGCCTTCCAGGCGATGATCCCGGGCATGAGCCGCGCGGCGGCCACGATGCTCGCCGGCGGCCTGTGCATCGCGGCGGGCATCTTTCCCGCGTTCGCGATGAACCTCCTCGACTTCGTGGGCATCTACGGCACGATCCTCGCGCCCGTGGGAGCGATCATCGTGGTGGACCACTTCCTCGCCGACAAAGTGGGGATCCCCAGAGATCCCGCCGAGCGGAGCGGCAGTTCGTTCAACATGACGGTGCTGATCGCGTGGCTCGTGCCGGTGGCCGTGGCCATGTGGCTCTACAAGACGCAGGGGGTGTTCGCCTCCTACCTGCCGCTGCCCTGCTCGGTCGCCTGCGGCCTGCTGTACATCGTCTTCTCCCGACTGGCCGCCCGCGAGACCATTGCCGTGCGGGCCTGAATCACCGACCGAAGGATACTCACCATGAAGATGGCTGCCACGTCTGTCGGGCTTCTCGCGCTGGCGGGCACGATCGTGCCGCCGGCCGTGTTCATGCTCCAGTCGATCGCGGCGGGGCAGGCGGGGTCGCCCGCGCTGCCGCTCGACACCGTCAAGGCGATCATGCTCGTCTCGACGGTCGCCTGGTTCGTCGCCGCCCCCTTCTGGATGAAGGTGGAGTGAATCGCGCGGCGGACTGAACGCTCCCTCGCGACACCACTCCTCGGCGGTCCCCATGCCCGAGCCGCATCAGATCACTACTGCCCCGCATGGCCACGTGCTCACCAACAGCGGCGTCTGGTCGCCCGACTCGCGGTGGATTGCCTACGACGTCCGTTCCGCCTCCGACGGCTCGGTCTTCGACGGCACGCGCATCGAACGCGTGGAGGTGACCACGGGCCGGGTCGAGGTGCTCTACGAGTCGCGGGAGGGGGCCTGCTGTGGCGTGGTGACGCACAGTCCGGTGGACGACCGCCTGGTCTTCATTCTGGGCCCGGAGCGGCCCACGACGGACTGGTCATACGGGGCGGCGCGGCGGCAGGGAGTCGTCGTCCGCACGTCGCGTCCGGGCGTGGCCGAGAACCTCGACGCCCGCGACCTGATGCCGCCGTTCACGGCCGGTGCTCTCCGCGGCGGCACCCACCTCCATGTGTTCTCGCCAGACGGCGCCGCGGTGAGCAGCACGTATGAGGATGCGGTGCTCGAGGCGGCGGCCGAGGCCGGGCAGGGGGGCGAGCGGAGCCTGCGAGGTGTCGGCGTCAGCGCCTGCGGCAGGCCCACGACGGTGCCGACAACGCATCCGCGGAACCACGATGGGTCAGCCTTCACGGTGCTCGTTTCCCGGCTCACCGACGCGCCGTCGCCGGGGAGCGACGAGATCTCGAAGGCCTTCGAGGAGGCGTGGATCGGAGAGGCAGGCTACGCCAACGCCGACGGCGTGCGGCAGCGGCGGGCGATCGCCTTCCAGGGGCACGTGGTGACGACCATGGGCGAGACGATCAGCGAGGTCTTCGTGGTCGACCTGCCCGACGAACTCGCCGATCTCGCGACCGCCGGCGAGGGGCCCGTAGCGGGCACGGCGACCACGCGTCCTGCTCCACCCCGCGGCGTGCGGCAGCGGCGGCTCACGCGCACGGCCGACCGCAGGTATCCCGGCATTCAGGGGCCGCGGCACTGGCTGCGATCGAGCCCCGACGGTACTCGGATTGCGTTGTTGATGCGGGATGACGCCGGGATCGTGCAGCTCTTCACCGTCAGTCCCGCGGGTGGCGTTCCGCGGCAGGTCACTGCTGACGCCGTGGGCATCGCCAGCGCCTTTTCCTGGAGCCCCGACAGCGAGCGGCTGGCCTGCGTGATCGATGGCAGTGTCTGCCTCGTCGATGCCGGTAGCGGCGACGTGACCCGCCTCACGGCGGCGGCTCGCGACGGCATGGGCCCGCGGCCCGAGGCCTGCGTGATCTCCCCCGATGGCAGGCGGATCGCGTATGCGCGGAAGGTCGTCGCCGTCGACGGCCGCACGTGGAATCAGATCTTCGTGGTTGACGTCCCGCAGTGACGTCGTCCGCGGTCGACCCGGATAGACTGCCGACACCGAGCACGACACAGTTTCTCCCGTCCATTCATCCGTTTCGCGTTGGGGGTCGATGAGCCATGCAGTACGTCGCAGTTGTGGTCTGGCTCCTGATGGTCGCAGGAGCCGCGGCCGACCAGCCGGGGACGGGAAAGCGGTCGCCGATCACGGAGTTCTTCATCGAGCCGGTGCGGGTGGTCTGGCAGAGCGAGCAGGGTGTGAGCGACACGCAGACACTCCTCGCCCCGCAGTCTGGGCAGCCGCTGCTCGAGTCGCGGTTGCCGCCGTGCGTGATCACCACCACGCGCGGCTCCACCGGTGGCGTGCTCCTCGACTTCGGCCGCGAGATCCAGGGGCACGTGCAGCTCATCACGCCGCTCACGCCCGGCAAGGAGCCGGTGCGGGCGCGGGTCAGGTTTGGCGAGTCGGCGAGCGAGGCGATGGCCGAACTCGGCGGCCAGAAGAACGCCGGCAACGACCACGCCGTCCGCGACCAGATCGTCACGCTGCCCTGGCTGGGCACGCAGACGGTCGGCCCGAGCGGCTTCCGGTTCGTGCGGATCGACGCGATGGACCCCGACCGCCCCGTGCGGCTCACGCAGGTGCGGGCCGTGCTCGGCATCCGCGACGTGCCCCGACTCGGGTCGTTTCGCTGCTCCGACGAGCGGCTCAACCGCATCTGGGAGGTGGGGGCCGACACCGTCCACCTCTGCATGCAGGACTACCTCTGGGACGGCATCAAGCGGGATCGCCTCGTGTGGATCGGCGACATGCACCCCGAGGTGAGCACGATCAACGCGGTGTTCGGGTTCAACGACGTGGCGCCCGCCTCGCTCGACCTCACCCGCGACGCGACGCCCCTGCCAACGTGGATGAACGGCATCTCCAGCTATTCGATGTGGTGGGTGCTGATCCACGAGGAGATGTGGATGCACCACGGCGACCGGGACTATCTCGAGGCCCAGAAGCCCTACCTGGCGGCGCTGCTGGAGCGGCTGGCGACGCTCGTGGGCCCCGACGGCCGCGAGCGGATCGACGGGATGCGATTCCTCGACTGGCCGAGTTCGCCGAATCAGCAGGGGGTGACGGCCGGCCTGCAGGCGTTGCTCGTGATGACGCTGGATGCCGGCACCCGGCTGATGACGGAACTCGGTGACGACCGCGTGGCGGGGATCTGCCGCGCTGCGGCCGACCGCGGGCGAAAGGTGGTGCCCGAGGCGAACGGTTCGAAGAGCGGGGCGGCGCTGGTGGCCCTCGCGGGCATGCGGGATGCGCAGGAAACGGCCGATGCCGTGCTCCTGCCGGGCGGTTCCACGGGCGTGTCGACGTTCTACGGTTTCTATGTGTTGAACGCGCTGGCGAAGGGGGGCCGCGAGAAGGCCGCGCTCGACCTGATCCGCACCTACTGGGGCGGAATGCTCGACCTGGGCGCGACCACGTTCTGGGAGGATTTCGACCTGGCGTGGACGAAGAACGCCACGCGGATCGACGAGCTGGTGCCCGAGGGCAGGAAGGATATCCATGGCGACTGCGGTGCCTACTGCTACGAGGGCTTTCGCCACAGCCTCTGCCACGGGTGGGCGAGCGGGCCCACGGCATGGCTCAGCCGGCACGTGCTCGGTGTGTCACCGGCAGCGCCGGGCTTCACCACGGCGCGGATCGCCCCGGTGCTCGGCGACCTCGACTGGGCCGAGGGCAGCTATCCGACCCCCCAGGGCCCGATCCGCGTGCGGCACGAGCGGCGACCCGATGGCACGCTCCGGTCGTGGGTCACGCCGCCGGCCGGTGTGGCGATCGAGGCCGTCGGCACGACGTTGATGACGGCCGTGGGCGGCGATGCTGCACGGGGCATCGCGTTGATGGCACTCGAGTGCGAGTGGCTGGAGGAACCGCAGGGCATCGGCAGCCGCGAGCCGCGGCTCTCCTGGATCGTGACCGCCCCCGACGCCGACCGCGGCCAGCGGCAGACGGCCTATCGCATTCTCGCGGCGAGCGAACCGGCGTTGCTCGAGCCCGGCATGGCCGATCGCTGGGATTCCGGCCGGGTCGACTCGGGCGAGACGCTCGGGATCGCCTATGCCGGAAAACCGTTGGCGAGCGGTGACCGGGTGTGTTGGAAGGTGATGGCCTGGGATCGCGACGGCCGCGAGTCGCCCTGGAGCGAGCCGGCGGCGTTCTCGCTTGGCCTCCTCGAAGCGGCCGACTGGAAAGGCCGCTGGATCTCGGCCCGCGAGCAGGCACCGCTCCATGCGGAGCCGAGGAAACTCCACCTGCCGCCGGCCCGTCAGTACCGCAAGCCGTTCGCCACGGCGAAGCCGGTGAAGCGGGCGGTGCTCCACGGCACGGCGCTCGGCATCGTGGACTGGTCGATCGACGGCCGTCGCGTGAGCGAGGATCTCTTCGAGCCCGGCTGGGCCGACTACCACCGGCGAGTCCATGCCCGGTCGCACGACGTCACGGGCCTGCTGGCGGCTGCGGGGCCGCACTGCCTGGGTGCGACGGTGGCCGATGGCTGGTATGCAGGGTACGTGGGCTACGGCCTGCTCGTGGGCTATGGGCCGCACAAGACCGGGCGGAACATCTACGGCACGACGCCGGCGATCCTCTGCCAACTCGACATCGACTACGCCGACGGCTCGCGGGAGAGCATCGTCACCGATCCCTCGTGGCAGGTGACCGACTCGGGGCCGACCCGGGAGGCCGACCTGCTGATGGGTGAGCGGTCCGACGCCCGTCGCGAACTCGCCGGCTGGGACACGCCATCAGCCTCCAGTGATCGTGAATCAGCCTCCGGGGATACGTCGGCCTGGCAGGCGGCCGTGCTGGCCGAGGCGAATGCCGCCGAGCGGGCGCCGTTCTTCGAGCCGGGCCTGAGCCGCGAGGTGCGCGTGGGCTTCGTGAAGCCGGCCGAGATCGTGTCGTATGCAGCCCCGCCGATTCGCGTCACGCAGGAGTTGGCGGCGACGCGCGTGACGGAGTGGAAGCCCGGCATCTTCATCTTCGATTTCGGACAGAACTTCGCCGGCGTGGTTCAGCTGAAGGTGACCGCGGCGGCCGGCACCGAGATCACGCTCCGCCACGGCGAGATGCTCCATCCAGACGGCCGGCTGATGACGGAGAACCTGCGGAAGGCCCGGGCCACCGACACCTATGTCTGCAAGGGCGGCGGTGTGGAGACCTGGACGCCGCGATTCACCTACCACGGCTTCCAGTTCGTGGAGGTGACGGGCCTGCCGGCCGGCACGCTGCCGCCGCTGGATACCGTGATGGGCCTCGTGCTCCACAACGACACGCCGCTGGTCGGCCGGTTCGCCTGCAGCGACGACCTGCTGACCCGATTCTGGCGGAACACGCAGTGGACGCAGCGGGCCAACTTCATCGAGGTGCCGACCGACTGCCCGCAGCGGGATGAGCGGCTCGGCTGGATGGGAGACGCCCAGATCTACGCCCGCACAGCGACGTTCAACGCCGACGTGGCCGCCTTCTTCACGAAGTGGATCGACGACGTCCGCGAGGCCCAGCGGCAAGACGGCGTCGACGCCGGCGCGTATCCCGACTACGCCCCCTATCCCTTCGCGCACGGGAAGCCCGGCGCCACGTTCGGCACGGCCTGGACCGATGCAGGCGTCATCTGTCCGTGGACGATGGCCACGGTCTACGGCGACCGGCGGCTGGTGGAGCGGCACTGGGAGTCGATGAAGACGTTCATGGATTGGCGGGCTCGGCTCGACCCGAAGCTCGAGGGCGTGGCCGCGGGCAACGAGTGGGGTGACTGGCTCAACGTGGACGAGACCACGCCGACCGCCTTCATCGACCTCTGCGAGCACGCCCAGTCGGCGCGGATGATGACGCAGATGGCCTTCATGCTCGGCAAGGCCGCGGAGGGAGCCGCGTATCGCCGCCGATTCGAGGATCTGGCCGCGTCGTTTCGCCGGAACTATCTCCGCGCCGACGGCATGGTGGCCGTCGACACACAAACGGCCTGCGTGCTCGCGCTCGAGATGGGGCTCGTACCGGATGAGAAGACCGCCGCCGTGGCGCAGCAGCTCGCCGGCCGGATCGAGAAGAACGGCTTTCGGATGGCGACCGGCTTCCTCGGCACGAAGGCGATTCTGCCGGTGCTCTCGGCCCACGGCCATCACGACCTCGCCTGCCGGCTCTTCCAGAGCCGTGAGTTTCCGAGCTGGGGATACGAGGTGGAGCAGGGAGCCACCAGCGTCTGGGAGCGGTGGGACAGTTTTACGCGGGAGCACGGCTTCGAGGGGGCGACCGGGAAGAACAACGCCGCGATGAACAGCTTCAGCCACTACGCCTTCGGCGCGGCGATGGAGTGGGGCTTTCGCACGCTCGCGGGGATCGACACGATCGACGCGGCCTTCGCGCGGATTCGGATCCGGCCCCGGCCGCCCACGTCTGGCAGCAACCCCCAGCGGGCGGTCATCGATTGGGTGAAGGCCGACTACGAGGGCCCGCGGGGTCCCATCCAGAGCCACTGGCGGCGGATCGACGGCGGCATCGAGATGCGGGTCAGGATTCCAGCCAACACCACGGCGGTGGTCCACGTGCCGGCCCGTGATGCGGCGACTGTCACCGAGGGGGAGCCGACAGGGGTGGGCGGCCGGGGCGACGGGCAGCCGGTGGCCGCCGGCGACGTGCCGGGGGTGAAGGTCGTCGAGGCGGGGGCTGGCGAGGTCATCCTCGAAGTCGGCTCGGGGGAGTACCGGTTCGTCGGACGGTGACGCCTAGGACAGCTCGGCTCGTGCCGCCGTTGGCGGGAACCGACGAGTAATCTAGACTCATGATCGGTCAGGGATTGGTCACTCCTCGACGCCGCGGTGAGCCGCCGCGTCTTTCTCCATCATCACGAGGGCATCATGTCCCGATCCAGTCGCCTGCCTTCTCGTCGTCGCCATGGAGTCCTTTCTCGGCTGGAGCAACTGGAACCGCGAGCCCTGCTGGCCGCCGATTTCGGGGCCGCGGTTCGGGAACTGGCGTGGGATGGCCAACGCCATGCCGTGAAGGCCGATGCCTGGATCATTCGGGCGGATGACGCTTCGTCGGTGGCCGTGCGGCCGGGGTGGAGCACCGCGTCGCTCGGCGAAGGCTTCCTGGCGTTGCAGGCCCCCGCCGCCAGCGTCGCCGATGTCCGCGGCTGGGCCGCCGCCACGGCGGGTGTGCGGTATGTGGAACCCGATTTCGTGATCACCACCTCGGCGACCCCGAACGACCCGTCGTACTCCCGTCTCTGGGGGCTCAACAACTCAGGACAGACCGGTGGCGTGGCGGATGCCGACATGGACGTTGCG
>CAJBSQ010000279.1 GCA_903958265.1 uncultured Planctomycetaceae bacterium | reverse complement strand
TTGTTTTCCTGCGCGAGGTTTTCTGCTCCGGTTTGTGGTGTTTCGACGTCGTGTGTGTGCGTGTTTTCGGTGGTGATGGATTCCCAGACGCGGTGCCGCCAGGGTCGGGCTTGTATTTTCAGTCCGGCACGCGACGCTATGGACAGTGCCGCCGGACCCTCGTGACGGGCTGGATTCGTTTTTCGAGAGACTTCCACGCATGATGCCCGGTCAGACCGCGATTTCTGGCGTTGTTCCGCCTGCTGTTGCCGAAGCGACCGTGATGACGGTGTGGCCGTCGGTGGCGTCGACATCGATCGGGCAGGCCCTCGGCCGCCTGTATCGGCTCAAGGGGGGCTTCGGGCCGCTGTCGCTCGGCCGAATGGCGCTGCTGGCGACGATTCCAGTCGGCCTGATGCTCTACTTCTCGATGCGGCTGCCCTGGGCCATCATGCGGTATCGGCTCACCAACCGGCGGGTGACGATCGAGCGCGGGATCAACCCCAAGGTCGAACAGTACGTCGATCTGGATCGGTTCGACGCCATTGACGTCGTGGTGTCACCCGGCCAGGAGTGGTATGCCGCCGGCGACCTGGTGTTTCGTCGTGGCCAAATCGAGACGCTCAGGCTTCCTGGCGTGAGCCGACCCGAGTCGTTTCGTCGGACCTGCCTCGAAGTTCGGCAGTCGTACGTCAGCGTGGCGGCGCTGCAACCGGTTCCGGTTGGAGCGGGCTGAGCACGTCGCGGCACGCTGCTGAGCAGCCGACGATAGCGAGCGTGCCGCTGGATGAGCAGCCGGCCAGATTATTGGCAGCCGGTGCAGGGCTGAGGGGTGGCCCAGCCATTCGACCAGAGGCCCTGGTTGCCGACAGGCACGGGCGATTGCCAGCCGGTGCCGCGGACCACATTGCCGCTCCGACGACCGGGGCAGTCGGTGAACGCGTCGGGTTCCACAAAGACCACGCGAACCTCTCCCCGATCGAGGCCCAGGAAACCGTCCTCCGACTCGAGCAGATGGCTGAACCGCTGTTGGAGGACGTTTCGGGCGATCTCAGCGGCCTGCTGCTCGCCGATCGTCCGGTCGGCAAGCGGGACGCTCCGACGGGTGGTGATCGCCACGAGCAACTGATTGTCTCGATGGTAGAGGCGGAAGGCGTCTTCGGTATCGACGAACCGCCGGAGGTTCTCAGCCGCGGCGGTCTCATCGGAGGCGATCGCATCCTGGATTCCGGAGGCAACCACGGCGGCCGACTGGACCACGCGGTCTCCCGCAGCGGGGCTGAGCGGAGCCGCCATGGCAGGGGCCACGGAGGCGGCAAACACGGCGACAGCGTGGAACGGGTGACGCGTGAACATGACGATTTCCATCGGGGACGGGAAACGGGCGAAAGAGACTGGGGCCACGAAAGCTCCGCAGATGCCTTGACGCTAGTTCGCCGTTGGCCGCAGGTCAAACGGCTCGGGCCGGAGGGTTTTGGCCGGGTGGTTCGTCACGCCGGCTGGCGGCCGGCGACGGGTCCGCGGGCTTGGATGGCGGCCTGGATGGCGTCCCGGGCGGCGGCATCCAGGTCGCAGCGGAGGGCCCCGGCGTTGTCGCTGGCCTGGTCGGGCGACGTCGCGCCAAAGAGCACGCTCGTGATCCCGGGTTGCTCGGCCGTCCAGGCCAACACGACGTTGGCGAGTGGGTGGCCAAGCCGCTCGGCGACGGGCCGCAGGGCATCGACGAAGTCGAGGGTTCGCTCAAACTCAACGCCCTTGAAGATCGGGTATTTATGGCGGCTGTCGCTCATCGGGAACACCTGGCCACGCCGCATCCGCCCCGCCAGCAGGCCCTTCATCAGCGGCCAGTAGGCAACCACCGCCACGCCGTGGGCCACGCACCAGGGGAGTACCTCGGCCTCGATCTCTCGTTGGAGCATGTTGAACTGCATCTGGCATGCGGCCAGCGGGCACTCGGCCGCGAACCGCGCCAGGTTCTTCGCTGACGCATTCGACAGCCCGATCGCCCGGGCCTTTCCCGCGTCGAGGAGTCGCCGCAGTTCACCCGCCGAGTCTTCGATCGGCACGGCCGGATCCGGAGCGTGGAGGTAGAGCAGGTCGAGCCGGTCGGTGCCCAGCCGGCGGAGGCTTTCCTCGACCTCAGCCCGCAACCGCTCCGGTCGGCCGTCGGTCACCTGACGCCGCGGTGGTGAACCCGCGGGATCGGGTTTCCAGTGGATCCCGCACTTGCCGGCGATCACGACCGCATCACGGCCGCCGCCGACCGCCTCGCGGATGGCCTGCTCGCTCTCCCCGTGCTCGCCGTAGCAGTAGGCCGTGTCGAGGTGTGTGACGCCCGCGTCGATCGCCGCTCGGACCGTGGCGACCGCCACCTCCCGGCTCACGCCCTCGCGGGTCATCCCCGCCAGTGGCCAGCAGCCGAGTCCGAGGGGCCCGACCGATACCGGAGACGCTCCGAGCGGACGACTGGTCGTATTCATGGGCAAAAAGGTGTCAGCCACCAAATCTGGGTAACGTTGGGTCTGTCGGAGAGGGGCGAGTTCGAGTTAAGGAACAGATTGCCTCGATTTGGTGGCTGACACCTTTTTGAAGTCGCCGGTGGCGAGGAAGGCGGCCGTGAGATCAGCCGTTTCGCGGCTGAAGAGCAGGCCTGTGTGCCACGTGGCAAGCGTGATGTGGGCATGCGGGGCGTGGGGGTGGGTGCTGTCCACGGCCACGAGTGCGTCGTGCTTGGCCGCGATCACGCCGATATCGATGTCCTGAGGGGTGGGCAAGGAGTTCACCAGACTGTCATCGGCGGTCGTCAGTTCGACCACAGGCCGGAGAATCCGGCCGAACGTGCGGGCCGTTGCGGTGGCCACGAATGAGCCGCGGTTTGGCGGGGCCAGCATCACGAACCGGCCCATCTTCCGGGGCCGGTAGCGGTCGAGCGCGGCACGGCCAATGATGCAGCCCATGCTGTGTGTCACCAAGTGGATCGTGCCAAATCGCGGGTCGCGGTCGAGTCGTTCGAGTTCCCGTGCGTAGCGGTCGGCATGCACGAGCAGCGAGCACTGCATGTTCCAGTAGCCCCACGCGGTGGTGAGGAAGCCGGAGGCCCGCAACCGGCGGCCGAGCACCGCGAGCATGAACTTGTTCGCCAGAAAGCCGTGGACCATGGAGACGCATTCCCGCGGATGGTCTGACGGCGAGCCGGGCGTGGAGCGAACGGTGGGCATGAAGCGGGCCCCTGCGAGGGAGAATGGAAGGGGGTGTTCCCGCTCGCTCCGGCTCAGGCCGTGGGCCGGCCGAGAGGTCGAGGCTGTCCGCCCACAGGCATCGACGGCCGCTGTGGTGCGGGGCAGCAGTCGAGTGGGCAGACATCATGGTTCGCCGGCAGGTGGCCGATCGCGTCGCGGGTCGGCAGTCCGTAGGCTCGTTCGGCGATGAGATCGCGGACCATCGACACGAACTCCGGCGCGGTGCCCACGGTCGCCGCCCGAGCCATCTCGACCCCGAGTTCTCGGCAGAGGTCAACGGCCTCCGTGTCGAGGTCGTAGAGCACTTCCATGTGGTCGGAGATAAACCCGATGGGAGCGACCACCAGCCGCTTGACCCCGGCCGCGTGCAGGGTCCGGATGGCCTCGCAGATGTCGGGCTCGAGCCAGGGCTGCGACGGTGGCCCGCTGCGGCTCTGGTAGACGAGTTTCCAGTCGCTGGCGGCTGCTTCGGCGGCCACCAGGCGACACGATTCCTGGAGCTGGGGCACGTAGCGGCAGGTGTCTGCCATCGACATCGGAATGCTGTGGGCCGTGAACAGCACCGGCACGGCAGCCCGCACGTCCTCGGGGAAGTGCTCGAGGGCCCGCCGCACGTTTGCGGCCATCGGACCCACGAATCCGGGGTGGTTGAAAAATACCCGAATCTTGTCGACCTGCGGGGCGCGATCGCCAAGCGGAGCCGCCGCCGCCGCGATGTTCTCGCGATACTGTCGGCAGCCGGAGTAGCTCGAAAACCCGCTGGTCACGAAGGCGATGGCCCGCTTGACACCGGCGTCGGCCATCTCGCGAAGCGTGTCCGTGAGGAGCGGATGCCAGTTGCGATTGCCCCAATACACGGGGAGGTGTGGGCCGCGACGCTCGAGTTCCTCGCGAACCGCCGCGATCAGGGCGAGGTTTTGCGCGTTGATCGGACTCGCGCCGCCAAAATGGTGGTAGTGCTCGGCCACCTCGAGCATTCGCTCACGCGGCACGTTTCGACCACGGAGCACGTTTTCGAGAAACGGCATCACGTCGTCGGGGCCATCCGGTCCTCCGAACGAAACGAGCAGCACCGCATCGTACTGCGACGACTGCGGTGCGGACGTGTGCTGCGGGTCTGCCATAGCTCGCTGGGGGTCGTCGCTGGGAATCGGTATGGCGGATCGGCCTTGTTGGAATGACCCCACGGGGATTCGAACCCCGGTTACCGCCGTGAAAGGGCAGTGTCCTAACCACTAGACGATGGGGCCGTGACGAGCCGGCGGCACGAAGCCGGCGGCCAGACGAACGGTTCTTGAAGATTACCCGCTGTCGACGACGGGCGTAAGGAGGTGGAACGAGCCAGCGGTGGAAGCAGGATGTGCCGGGGCGGCTAGCTTCGGGGAGCGTCACCCTCGGGCAGAGCGGAGTCGCTCTCCTCGGCATCGACTCCAGGCGTTGTCACCGTTGCGGCGTCAACGGTTTCACCCCGGGCGATGGCCTCAAAGACCTCACGGCGGTGCACCGGCACCTCTTTTGGCGCTTCCACGCCAAGCCGCACCTTGTCGCCACGAATCTCCACCACAACGATCGTGATGTCGTTGTTGATGACGATGCTCTCGTCTTTCTTCCGCGACAGAACGAGCATGGGGCCATTCCTTGGCTGGGCAGATCCGACGTTCGCGGGTTCCGCAAACTACTTCACTGTAAAGGTTTCCAGTGGGGCGTCAAGCAAATTCCGGACCGCGAACCCCTTGAAACGCCTCGAAATGGCGGGGAACTGCCGGGGAAACGCCGGCGGAGCCGCCACCCCCGGCCGGGCACCCGCCGAAAGCCCGCCAGGACACCTGGTTACGCTGGCCGATCAGCTCCACCTGCGAAGCCCTCCGGCCCACGGCTGGGTGCGGGCCGTCGCGCGGGCTGCCTTCCCTGACGGACACGACGACGGCGGCTTGTTGGACTGTCACCCACCCCTATACTTTGCGCGCGAGCGGGTTTGTGGTTCGCGTCCAGACGCGGCCCTGGCTTCGCTCCCGCACCCCCGGACTATCCGATGAGAGAGTGGTTTCGCAATCTCGTGACCGCCATCCGCACCGTGCTCGAGGGCATGGCGGTGACGCTGCGGGTATTCGGGAGCACGTACGACCAGAAACGCCGCACGTTCACCGAGCACTACGAATATCCCGAACTGCCGGCTCCGGTCGCCGCCCGCTACCGCGGCTTTCACCGGTACGACCTCACCACCTGCATCGCCTGCGACCAGTGCGCGAAGGCCTGCCCGGTCGACTGCATCTACATCGGTAAGGAACGCGTGGAAAACGGCAAGGGATTCCAGGTCAGCGGGTTCACCATCGACTACTCGAAGTGCATGTTCTGTGCCCTGTGTGTCGAACCGTGTCCCGTCGACTGCATCTTCATGGGCTCGACGCTCGATCTGTCGTGCTACAGCCGCGACGGAACGATCGTCGACTTCGCCCGCCTCCCCGTCGAGGTGGCCTGGGGCCGCACCACGCTGAATCCGACCGCGGTGGCCGCCTCCAAGGTGCTCGTCGAACCCGTCCACGGCGGACCCAACCAGTAACCCTCCTCGCCTCCCGAATCCCGCCATGCATCCCACGCTGATCGCAGGTTACGTCGCCCTGTTCGTCGCGGTGGGCGGGGCCTTTCTCGCCGTGAATCTGCTCGTCGGCTGGCTCGTGCGGCCGCGGCTGCCCAATGCCGAGAAACTCGAGGTCTACGAGTGCGGCGAGCCCACGATCGGGTCGAGCTTCGTGCAGTTCGACCTGCGGTTCTACGTGGTGGCGCTCCTGTTCATCATCTTCGACGTTGAAGTTGCGCTGTTCTTTCCCTGGGCGACCGTCTTCGGCAAGGCCACCCAACTGACCGATCCCTCGTTCGTCTCGGCGACAGCCGACGGTGGGCTGACGCCGGCCGCCGAGGGGTTGCTGAGAGAACTCGGCGTTCGCGAGCCGATGGTGCCCAAGCAGGAAGGCCCGCTGTTCACACCGACGATCGCCGAGGCCCGACACGTCGAGGCGGTCCGTGGCGACACGTCACCCGAGCGGGCTGGAGCGGAATGGTCGCTGGCACGGGCCGGCTCCTTGCTCGCCCGTGCGGCGCTGGTCGACATGGCCGCCTTCTTCGCGGTGCTGCTCGCCGGATTTGCCTACGTGTGGTACCGCGGTGACCTCGACTGGGTC
>CAJBSQ010000278.1 GCA_903958265.1 uncultured Planctomycetaceae bacterium | reverse complement strand
CGACCGACCTCACCACGTTTCTGCCGCAGCCGATCTCGAAGGCCGCTTTCACCGTGCAGCCGTCCTCGCCCCAGACGACCTGATTGACGCTCACCGCCTCCTCCGGCACCGCGGCCAGCGGATGCCGTGGATCGACTGATCGCGCGAGCCGAACCCGCGTCGCCCGCGAGACATCGAAAACTCCCGCGTCGGCGGCGACGCCGAGCCACCCCCGCTCGCCGGCGCCGCGGTCGCACTGCCATCGCACCGCGTTGACATCTGGGCCGCGGCCGCCGGCAGTCGGGGCGTCTTCGAAGACCACGCGTGACTGTGCCGCTGGGGGGAGCCGCACGACCGTCGTCTCGACGATGCCCTCGCGGCTCCAGTGAGGCAGCATGTCGATCGCGATGCGATGGATGCCCGGCACGGTCACCGCGACTCTTGCCGTGCGGCCATCCGGCGACACGTCGACGGTGACACCCGCCGCGCCACCGGCATGCGGCCGCCAGCGGCCAGCGTCATCCCCCTGATGGAGCACCAGCACGCCCCCCTGATCGGCATCGAGGTCGAGTTCGATCCGCCAGGCGCCGTCGTCCGCACCGCCGACGACGAGCTGGCACCCGCGCACCCGCACCGACTCGACCGCGGCCTCGTCGGCCGTCGCAAGCAGGCGAAAGAGGGGCTCAGGCACAAGCGCCGTGCCGCCGCCGGAGCCGGTGGTGATCAGCACGCGATACGGCGAGAACGGCGTCAGGTCCTCGCCGCGAGCCGCGGTCAGAGGACTCGCCAACAGGCAGGCCACGAGGCTGGCCACCGGGGCCGCAGGCCGCCAGAGCCGCCGCCCCAAGACGCCGCCCAACGCCACGGCGAGACCTCCCCACCACGCGGCCCGGGCCACCGTCGCGAATGGCGGTTCGAGCCAGAGCGCTGCCATCGCCAAGCCGGTCAGGATGGTCAGCGCCAGCGGCGGACTCCGGCGGATCAAAGACCAGAGCGTCGCGGCGGCAGCGAGGGCCGCCACGATCGCCACCGTCGCCACGAGCCGGCGACGGACGATGACCACGCCCGCGGCCCCACCCGACCCGACGGGAGCGAGATCCACCATGCGAAACCCGGCGACGAGCGGCGATTCGCCGGGGGCGGCCGACCCCACGACGGTCGCGTCGAAGAGCCGCTCGACCCAGCCATTCGCGTCGCGGGACGGCCCGCCGGGGGCGATGACCGCGAGCTCCGGGGGCATCATCAGCCGAAGCACGCGGTCGAGCACCGGCGCGTCGATGGTGCAGGCGACGTCGTCGAGCCGCCACACGCCAAACACGCGATCCCGTGAGGCGGTGCCACGAACGTGGAGCAGGAGCCGTCCACGGCCGGCGGGCAACGTTACCCGCGTCGTGCCCCCCGCCTCCGGCGCGCCGTCGAACGGTGCCGGCTCGCCGTTGATGAACACCTCCTCGAGCCGCAGCCCGAGAGGCACTGCCAGCGCGACCTCGTCTCGGCCCCGATTCTCGATGTCGAAGCTGGTCTCGCACTCGATGAGCCCCGACTCGTGACACCACGCGGTGGTGATCTCCCGCCATGCCCAGGCCCGTGCCTCGGCCGCGTCGGGCGGCATCAGCTGCGCGGCAGGCGGATCGTCGGGCCCGCCCAGCACCGTCTCGGGCGGGCCATACGAGAGTTCTGTCACGACGGCCGACGCCGACTGTTCGTCCGCCGGCGGCCGTTCCGTGAGGCGGTGGCTGACGACGCCGGGGCGACTGCCGCCACCACCGCTGCGGATCAGAAGCGTGCCGTGGGCGGCGTCGGCCCCTTCCACCCAGGCCAACGGCGCGGGCACGGGGCTGGCGAAGGGGATCATGCGGCTGGCGCGAAACGTGACGGCAGACTCTACGGCCGGACGAAACTCGATCAGCCAGGAGTCTTGAACCACCGCGAGCCGTGCCTCATCCCCCCGCTCCGTTTCAGAACGCTCCAGCCTCCGCGCGAAGAGCGTGCCCGATGCGGGCTCGATCAGCGACCACTCCACGGCGTCGCCCAGCGGTTCCGAGAAGTGGACCACGATCGAGTCGATCGATCCGGCGTCGGGCCGGCAGGTGAAACTGAACGACTCTGTCAGCCGGCCGTCGCGGGCGACGAGCTGCACGAGCGGCTCGGCATTGAGCGGAGGCCGGCGGCGGACGAGCCGTGCCTGACGATCGGTCACGCGGTCGCCACCGAGGAGGCGACCGCGGGGCGAGCCCGCCTCCTGGAGTGGGGCAAACCGTGCCTCGGCCGGCAGGATGCCGATCGCCTGCCCCGAGATCTCGACCACGGCCTCGGGCCCGACGCGGTAGTCGACCAGCGCCGAATCGGCCGACTCCCCCTCCAGCCGCACCATGTCCATGTCGGCGGTCGCAAACTCGCCTCCGAGCGGAACGCCGCGGCGATGGCCGGTGATCCGCAGGCCGAGCGAGCGGCTCGGCGTCGCGGCCTCGGCCAGCTCGATCCGCAGTTCGCCGCCGCCGCCCGACCGCACGACCCGCCACTCCACCGTCCGTCCGGCATCGACCAGGGGCTGCATCGGCCCGTCACCCGTGCCGTCATCGGGGCGGTCAGCGGAGCCGGCTGGCTGCCACTCGACGGCCTCGACGGAATCGATGAACCATTCCTGGGCGACCTGTGCCGAGATTGCGAACGCCTCGCCCGACGCCACCCTTACGTCGCATGCCGCGCGTCCGAGCACGGCGCCGGGTGAGATTTCCACCGTGGTCACTCGCGTTGACTCCAGCCGGGCGATGCGGCGGTCGATCGTCACCGTCGCGAGGGCGGCCGCCGACTGCTGCTCGAGATGCAGCACAGCCGCCGACGCGGCGAGCGATTCCGCGGAAGACGGCATGGGCCAGCGCGCCGCCACCTCCGGCGTGACCGCCAGGCATTCCTCGAGCGTGGCCACCTGCACGGCGAACACGGGATCAACGCAGAGCGTGACGCCCCCTCCGGCCCAGTGATCCGCCGAGGGGGCGACAGTCGGCAGAGGGTGGGCCACGGCCAGCGACGTCTCGGCGACGCCGTAGACGTCGATCGGCGTGGTCGTCCCCACGACCGACGGCGGGAGGTCGAGGAGACAGCGCGGACCGTCGCCGGATGGCCGCCGCACGGCCACGGGCTCGCCGGTGACCGTGCGAGCGCGGCTGATGTCGAGTCCGGCCGACACCCGCAGAGCGCAGTCTCCTGCCATCCACGGGGAGTCGGGCACGAGGCGGGCGATCACCTCCACCTGACGACCCCGCAGCACCAGGTGATTCCACCCTCGGATCCACGGCTGCCGCGCTTCGTTCGCGACGATCACGATCGCCACCTCGTCTGCAGCCACGAGGTCGATCCGCCAGGTGTTTGCCCCGTCGGCGTCGCGGGTCACGACCTCCGCGAGTGATCCCACTCCGGTGACGAGCGGCCGCGTGTCGGCGGGGAGCCGCAGCAGGATGCTCGTCGCCGCGGCGGACACCAGCGGCAGCCGAAACTCGCCGGGGCCATCTCCGAGTGGCGGACACACAAGGGAGCAGCGGTAGGCTCCGGCCGCAGGCGCACGCATCGCCACGCGACCATCGGGCAGACCGTAGATCACCCCCTCCCCGACGCCAGCCGCCGTCGTCAGGCGACCATTCGACGCATCGATGGCTCCCAACGAAACCGAGTCGGCCAGCGCTGCGGCCGTCGCCCCGAGCTGAAACTCGACGCTGCCCACCAGCCGACCACGGCCGTCGATCGAGAGTTCGTAGCGGGCGGCGTCGGCGACCGGCCGCGGCACCCGCAGGTCAAACTGCGGCGGCGTGATGCGGGCCACGGCCCGCTCGAAGTCGGTCAACGGCATCGGCACGAGCCGCTCCCCGTCGAGCGGAATCTCGTCGATCCGCGCGGCCGGCACCTGAACGCGAACGAAACCGACACCGGCGTGTTCGGGCTCGCCGCCCGGGGCCCATCCAGCCAGCATCCCGGCAGTGACGATCGCGGCGACGAGAAGGATTCGTCTCACGCCCCCCTCACGTGCGTCGCGGTGGATCCCTGCTCGACGGCCGCCCCGACGATCAACGACGGCGCTGAGAGCCGCGGACGTGCCAGCGAACTGGCTGAGGCCAGCGGCACGGATCCGCGGGTGCCGCCTGTGGACGGACGATCGACGATCGCCTTCAGCACCCAGGCGAGGATAGCCAGCGCCATGCCAGGCAGGGCCGCCTGCGCGGCCAACGGTGCGAGTTCCGGGGCAGCCGCCGCGGCGAGCCCGACCGTGGCGACCGCGGCCACCAGCACCCGAGGCCGCCGCCATCCGACGCGATAGGTCACGAGGAGCCCTGCCGCAAGCGTCAGGCCCGAGGCGAGCAACACCACGCACCACTGCGGCACGAGCCACGCGGTGGCCGTGCCCGGCGAGCCGACGCCTGAATAGACAAACGAACTCTCGGCGAGCGGCGGCAGCATCCGCGCCGAACCGCCGACGTCGGCCACCGGGTCGCGGGCTCCCGCGGGCCCGCGGGCTACGGCGTCGACCCAGTCGGCGAGCTCCGCCGGCGTCACCGCGGGGACCAGTCGCCAGCCGAGGCTCGACGCCCGCCAGGCCTGCTGCGACGTCCACGATCCCGGCACGCCGAGCAGAGAGTCGTCGGGGCGGGCGTGGATCGACCAGTAGAAGCGTCGCTCGAGCACCGGAGACTCGAACACCGCGGGAGCGAGCACCACGCCGCCAGGCAGGCCAAACCGCGCGGCGAACTCGGCCCATCCCCGGTCGCGCCGGCCGGTCGTGCGGATGTCGAGCCGCCATCGGTGCGACGGATCGGCCCGCGGCAGTTCAACGACGAGCCGACCGTCGCGCGGCGGCGTCACGAGCTCTCCATCGAGCCGCACCTCGCAGGCCGACTCACCGGCGGGGGCCTGCGACGCCGTCTCTGGAAGCGCGATCGTGATCCGGCTCTCGGCCGTCGAGACGACGTAGCTCCGAATCTCCTCGCGGATGCCCGGCGCCAGCCGGGTCTGCAGCCACGCGGCCTCGATCACCGTGCTGCGAGCGGCATCAGCGCCGCGGGCCGAGACGGTGAGCGGAATGACATGCTGGGGCTTCGCGGTCGACCATGCCGGTGCGGAAGCCGCCGCCGGAACGACGTCGCGCCGCCAGGCCTCGCCGCGGACGCCGAGGAGGACGGAGTCGGGCGCCGCCACCGCGACGGTCTGCCGGCCGATCGTCGCCGCGACGGGCAGCGCCAGCGGCAGGTCGAGGGGGATGGTCGATTGCATGGGCACGTCGGCTCTCGGCAGGCGAAACTGCACCGTGATTTCCCCGGCGCCCAACAGGGGCGTCGGCAGCACGGCCCGGAGGCAGGTCGTGGGTGGGAGGGCCTCGTCGCTGCGCTGGGCGTCGGTCTCGGGGTCAGTGCGCTGGGTGTCGGTCTGCGCGTCGGTCTCGGTGTCGACTTCCGACATGTCGAGAAGTTCATCGCCCTGCCGCACGGCCAGGGAGCCCGCCTCGATGATCGACCGCGGCACCGTGAGTTCGATGAACTCCAGCGGCACATGAAGCACATTCAACCGGATGGTCTGCTCCACGACGACCGCGGAGGAGTCGAGCCTCGCCTGCGCGGCGACCGTCGCCTCGACCCGTCGGGGAAGGAAGCGGCGGGCCGCCGCAAAGGTGCCTCCGACCGCGTCGAGCCGATAAACCAGCGCCGTCTTGTCGGCATCGACGAGCGGCACGGCGGCCGCCGTCTGCCGCACCAGCCCGCTGATCCCCTCGTTGTCGGGCAGCAGTTCGATGTCGCTCTGCGAGGCGATCACGACCACCGCCGGCCCCACGAGGTCGGCCCGCGGCACGGGGAGCTGCCACTCGACGCGACCGGCGTCCTTCGGCAGTGGGCGGCTGGCCCTGACTTCAACCACCGTGTCGCCGGCCAGCGCCTGGGCGAATGGGATCACGATCTCGCCCGACTCCGACGTCACCGCCGCGACATCGACCGAGCCGGCAGGGCCGACCTCGTCAATGCTCCAGGCGGGGTCGATGGCGATGGTGATGCTGCTCACGGGGGCGCCGCGAGCGGCCACGCGGAACCGGGCCTGCAGGGCGACGCGGCCGCTGCCGACGTCGTAGCGATACTCCGGCTCGATCACGACGCGGCTCCGCCGCGGCCGCACCTCCAGCGGTAGCGTCGCCGGCTGGGCGTCGTAGGCGAAGGCGGCCACGAATCCCTGCTGCCGCACGTTGGCCGGCGGATCGACTCGCCGCAGCTGGAGGTCGTCGCTCCAGCCAACCCGCCAGTCGCCATCCACGAGGAGGCTCACGCGGCCCCACTGCCGCCAGGCGGTGATGCCCTCCACGGCGAACCCGACGGCCTCGAAGGACGTGCTGCCCGATGGATCGATCGACCGCTCGCAGGCGAGGTCTACTATCGCGAAGCCGTCGTCTCCGACGTCGATCGCAAGATCAACCGTGGGTG
>CAJBSQ010000277.1 GCA_903958265.1 uncultured Planctomycetaceae bacterium | reverse complement strand
GCGAGCGTTCGCCGACCCCCAACGCCAACCCGCTCTCGCTGACGGAGACGACGTTACACACAGCCTGGATCTCATCTAGTGTAGACGCGTGTGCCGGGCCGGGAAAGAAGTGGTAGAGCATCAGGTAGATCACCACGCCGGTCACCGACACGTAAAGCCAGATCGGTAGGGCGACTCGGCCCAGCCGGCGGTGGGCGTTCCAGCGGCCTTTCCAGGCCAGTACGAACATCGCGATGGCCAGCACCGGCACCGCCACCGCGAGGAAGATGTGAGAGATCAGGATCGCCAAGTAGACCGTCCGCACGCCCCCCTCCCCACGAAAGGGCACGTGGCCGACCAGCGCGTGGTAGGTCAGGTAGCAGGCCAGAAACACGGTCGACACGGCAAATGCCGACATCATCGCCGCGCGATGGGCCCGCACCTTTCCCCGCTTGATGAACGACCAGCCAGCGATCAGGAGCACGGTGGCGACCGCATTCAGTACGGCGTTGGTTGTGGCCAGCGGATGCACGCCGGCAGCGGCGATCACAAGCGGGATCATGGAACGATTCCCGCGGCTGCGGCATCCGCCTGCTCGGCGAGCACGTCGCGAATCAGTTTCTCGAGCAGCTCCACGCGGTCGGGCTGCAGCAGATGGTAGCCCCCGCGGAGCCGGCCCTGGCGGTCAAACACCACGCCCCGCTCGGAATGGACCCCCAGTTCCACCGGGAGCCGGAACACCTTCTGCCCCACGCGCTCGATGAGTTTCAGGTCGCCGGTGAGAAACTTCCACCGGTCAGGGTCTGCCTCGAACCGGGCGGCATATTTTGCCAGTGCCTCGGGCGTGTCGTTCTCAGGGTCGCAGGTCAGGCTCACGACGAGAAAGTCGGGGTCGTCGATCCTGCGGAGGATGTCGGCGATCGCCTGGTTCTCACGAAAGCATGGTCCAGGACAGTTGGCGAAAAAGATGGCCCCCATCCAGACCCGACCCTCGAGTTCCGACGAGGAAAACTCGGCACCCGTCTGATCCCGGAGCGTGAAAGGCACATCGGAGAGCTTCGGTACCTCGGCCTCGTCCACCTCCAGCTTTCCGGCCACGGGGGTGGGTCGCGAGGGCTCGGATTCCCGAGGCGGCGCAGGCCTCGCACAGCCAACCGCGGCCACCAGCGCGAGGCCGAACAAACCCGGCCACGGCATCCAGGCCGGAGCGCCGGCTTTTGGACAACCGGCGTGGGCCGGCGCACTCAGGAACCCTCCGTGCCTCCGCCGCCGATGAACACTTCTTTGGCTTCCAGGCGTGGTGTTCATGGGAAGAAGACTCCGGGCAGCCGTCGCCACCGTCATCGGTCAGTGCGCCTGCGCCGCGAGCGGATCCTCGGCTGCGGCCTGCTCGAGCAGTTTGAGGTCGGACCCACGGGCCATGTGGAGCGCCCGTTCCTGCGACACCATCCGGTTCCGCATGCCGACGTCGGGGATGAGCATGATGGCCAGGAACAGCGCCATCATCGCGGCCGGGATGGTGAGCACGTACTTCCAGTTCGCCTCCCACCAGACGTGCATGAAGAACAGGATCACGAGCATCGCCTTCGTGCAGGACACGGCCATCATGAAGGCCCAGCCAACCTGCGGTTGGTCCCGCCAGGGCCAGGCCGCCGAGTAGGTGAAGAAGGAGAGCGTCGTCAGTCCGCAGAGGAGGAGGAACACGAACAGATACTTGCCGATCCCACCGTGGCCATCGTGGCCGCCATGATCATCATGCCGATCGTGTCCGGCTTCGATCGAGTGGTGGAGCGTCTCGTCAGCCGATTCACCCGAGCGGGTGACGG
>CAJBSQ010000276.1 GCA_903958265.1 uncultured Planctomycetaceae bacterium | reverse complement strand
GGACCGACCTGCGGGCCTTCAAGCCGAAGGCCTGGGGACTGCGGGGAGCACCTCCGCCCGGAACGGTCGCGCCCGATGGACTGCTCGCGGCGGCGATCCTCTCGGGCGACCTCGCCGCCGACGCCTATGCCGCCTTCGAAGCGACACCGCAGGCTCCGAAGGCCGGAGCGCTGGCGGGCCGGTTTGCGTCGGTCGACGGGCATGTCGTGCGGTCGGAGCTCGATCCGTCCGTGGCGGCCCGGGGAGTGGTGTTTGGATCGGCCGATGAGGTGCTTGCCCGGCACGCGGCCGCGCTCCAACCGCATTGGTTCTCCGTGATCGACTCCGATGGCGACTGGTTCGCCGCCGCGCACGCCGCATTTCATGCGGCCAGTGCCGTGCTCTACGTGCCGGCCGGCGTGCGGATCGCCGATCCGATCCACGTGATGGCAGCCATCAGCGATGGTGGCGTCGACATGTCGCACGTGCTCGTCGTGCTCGGTGAGGGGGCCGAGGCCACCGTGCTCACCGAGACGGCCGGTGGCGGGGCCGCGGGCACTGCCGGCGGCCTGCACTGCGGTGGCACGGAGATCATCGTCGGCAAGGGGGGCTTCCTGCGGATGGTCAACCTCCAAAACTGGAACACCGGCGTCTGGCATTTCGCGAGGCAGAAGGCGGTCGTGCACGAGAACGGCCGCCTCCAGTGGACGCTCGGCGCCCTCGGCAGCCGGCTCTCGCAGGTGGCGCAAGACGTCGCCCTGGTGGGCCGCAACGCCGTGGGGCAGGTCAACGGTGTGATGTTCACCGAAGGCCGGCAGCACCTGGTCTACAACACGCTCCAGCATCACGAGGCGCCCTCGTGCAGGAGCGACCTGCTCTACAAGGGCGCCCTTCAGGATCGGAGCCGGCTCGTGTGGCGGGGCATGATCAAAGTCGACAAAGCCGCCCAGAAGACCGACGGTTACCAGCGGAACGACAACCTGATGCTTTCGGACGAGGCCCGGGCCGATTCGATTCCCGGTCTGGAGATCGAGGCCGATGACGTCCGCTGCACGCACGGCGCCACCAGCGGTCGCGTCGACGCCGAGCAGATCTTCTACGCCCAGGCCCGCGGCCTTTCGGCCGACGAGGCGGCCCGGCTCGTGGTGGCCGGCTTCTTTCAGCAGGTCTTCGACCGGATCACGATCCCGCAGGTGCGCGAGGCGCTCGCCCGCGCGATCGGCAGCCGGATCCGGCGGGTGAGCTGAGGTGGGCGAGGCGACGGGGCCGCGAGTCTCCTGGCATAGCCAGCGGGGTCGCGGCCGGTCATGGGTGACGACCCCGAGGAGTGCAGTCGATGGCTGAGTTCATCAGAGTGGCCGATGTTGCCGAGATCCCCGATCCGGGCAAGACCCTCGTCGAGGTCGATGACGACATGGTCGCGCTATTTCACGTCGGCGGCGTGTTCTACGCCATCGACGACGTCTGCACCCACGACGGCGGCCCGCTTGCCGACGGCGAACTGCGGGACCACAAGATCGCCTGCCCCCGACACGGCGCAAAGTTTGACATCCGCACGGGCGCCGCGCTCTCGATGCCGGCCGTGCGGCCGACGCGGGCCCACGACGTGAAGGTCGACGACGGCGGTGTCTGGGTGCGGCTCAGGTCGGAGGCTGGCGGTGGTGGCCCGCCGCTGCACGGCGCCGTCCATCTGCCCGTGGCTCCCGTGGTGCCCGTCTCGACCTGCTCCACCCCTGCGGCGACCCGCGAGGCCGGTGAGACGACCGTTGAGGCGACTTCCGCCGCCGGCGGGCCGCTCTGCGAGGATCACGTTCGCGAACTGCTCAAGGAGGTCAAGGACCCGGAACTGTTCGTGAACATCGTCGATCTCGGGCTGATCTACGGCGTCACGCTCACACCGGCGGCCGACGCCCCGGGCAAGCAGCATGTCGTCATCGACATGACGATGACGAGCCCCGCCTGCCCCGCCGGCCCCCAACTGATCGCCGACACCAAGCGGGCGGTAGGCGGGAGTTCAGACGTATCAGCCGTCGAGGTGCGGATCGTGATGGACCCACCGTGGACGCCTGACCGCATGACCGACGCCGCGCGGGATCAGCTCGGGATTTTCTGAGGGGTGTGCCCGCGGCCGATCCATGGCCCCGTGGGGGCGACGTCTGGCGGCGTCGTTTCCATACGGAACGCGGGTGCGGGGGACGCCGGGATGGCAGAGGGCTCCTCGCGGGAACATTTCGCGTGACGTCTGTCCCGCTGCAGCGTCAGACGAGCGAAATCT
>CAJBSQ010000275.1 GCA_903958265.1 uncultured Planctomycetaceae bacterium | reverse complement strand
AGTACGAACTCCAGAAACTCGAGGCCGTGCTGCTCGCCCAGCGGCAGACCCTCCTGCTGCACGGTCTCAGCGAACAGCAGATCGACACCATCATCGACACCCGCACGCTCCTCGCGACGCTCACGGTGCGTGCGCCGTCGCCCGCCGCCCAGAACGGCGGCAGCGGCACGCTCGTCGTGCAGGAACTAGCCGTCGAGCGGGGCCAGCACGTCACGGCCGGCGAACTGCTCGCCACGCTCGTCGATCACGCCACGCTCCTCATTGAGGGGGAGGCCTTCGAGCAGGACCTCGCCCAGATCGCCGCCGCCGCTGCCGCCGGCACGCCGATCACGGCGATCCTCGAGGCGAAGGCTAGCCCCGGGCGGCAGGTGGAGGGACTGACGATTTCTTATGTGGCCGACCGGATCGCGGCCGACTCGCGAACGCTCCACTTCTATGTCGCCCTTCCCAACGAGGTGCTCGGTGAGCCCCGCGTCGAGGACGGCCGCCGCTTCCTGACCTGGCGGCACAAGCCCGGCCAGCGGATGCAGCTGGAGGTGCCGGTGGAGGAGTGGCCCGAGCGAATCGTGCTCCCGGCCGAGGCCGTCGCCCAGGACGGCGTCGAGAGCTACGTGTTTCGCATCAACGGCGACCACTTCGACCGCGAGCCGGTCCACGTCGAGCACCGCGATCCCCGCTGGGTCGTCGTCGCCAACGACGGCACGCTCTTCCCGGGAGATCGGATCGCCATGTCGGCCGCCCAGCAGCTTCAGCTGGCGATCAAGAACCAGTCCGGCGGAGCCATCGACCCACACGCGGGCCACAACCACTGACCCGTTCGCCTGCCGCACGCACCACACGCCATGCTCGACGCCATCATCCGAAACGCCCTGCGGTTCCGCCTGCTCACAATCGTGCTGGCAGTGGTGGCGCTCATCTACGGCGGGATCACGCTCTGGCAGCTCCCGATCGACGTCTTCCCTGACCTCAACCGGCCGCGGGTGACCGTGCTCACGGAGGCCCCGGGCCTCGCCCCCGAGGAGGTCGAGACGCTCGTCACCTTTCCGCTGGAGTCGGTGCTCAACGGCGCCACGGGCGTGCAGGCGGTCCGGAGCTCATCCGGCGTCGGCCTGTCGGTGATCAACGTTGAGTTTGCCTGGGGAACCGACATCTACATCGACCGGCAGGTGGTCGCCGAGAAGATCGCGGTCGCCCTCGACCGCATGCCCCGGGGCATCCGTCCGCAGCTTGCGCCCATCTCCTCGATCATGGGGCAGGTGATGCACGTGGGCATGTCCAGCCAAGACGGCTCCACGCCGCCGATGGAGGTGCGCACGCTGGCGGACTGGGTGGTGCGGCAGCGGCTGCTGACGATTCCCGGCGTCGCGCAGGTGGTGACGATGGGCGGCGGGCGGAAGCAGTTCCAGGTGCTCGTCGATCCGGAACTGCTCCTGAAGTACGGCCTCACGCTCCGCGAGGTGGAGGCGGCCGTGCAGGCCAGCAACTCTAACGCCACGGGGGGCTACCTCACGCAGGGTGGCAACGAGCTTCTCGTCCGCTCGCTCGGCCGCATTCAGGGCGTGAATGATCTTGTGTCGGTGGTCGTGAAAGCCTCGGGGGGCCGTCCCGTGGTGCTCGGGCAGGTGGCCCGCGTGGCCGAGGCGCCGCAGGTGAAGCGCGGCGACGCGGCGGTCAACGGCAAGCCGGCCGTGATCCTCGTGATCGCCAAGCAACCGGGGGCCGACACGCGGCGGCTCACCGACGAGGTCACCCACGCCCTCGACGAACTGCGGCCCGCGCTCCCCGCCGACATCCTCCTGCAGCCCGAACTCTACCAGCAGAAGACCTTCATCGACCTGAGCATCCGCAACGTGATCGAGGCCCTCCGCGACGGCGGCATCCTCGTTGTCGTCGTGCTCTTTCTGTTCCTGCTCAACTTCCGCACCACCTTCATCACGCTCACGGCCATCCCGCTCTCGATCGTGATCACGGGCCTCGTCTTCAAATGGCTGGGGATGTCGATCAACACCATGACCCTCGGCGGTCTGGCGGTGGCCATCGGGGAACTCGTGGACGACGCCATCGTGGACGTCGAGAACATCTTCCGGCGGCTCCGCGAAAACGCCCATCTCCCCCAGCCGAAGCCGGCGCTGCGGGTTGTCTACGAGGCCAGCAGCGAGGTCCGCAACTCGATCGTCTTCAGCACGATCCTCGTCGTGCTCGTCTTCGTCCCGCTCTTCGCACTCGGCGGCATGGAAGGCAGGCTCTTCACACCGCTGGGCATCGCCTACATCGTCTCAATCCTGGCGTCGCTCGTCGTCTCCCTGACCGTGACCCCCGTGCTCTCCTACTGGCTTCTGCCCAAGGCACGGTTCATGGAGCACGAAAAAGATGGCCTGCTCCTGCGGATCCTCAAGTCGCTCGCCGGCTGGGCGATCCGCCTCTCGATCCGCTATCCGGCCCCCATCCTGGGGGCGGTGGCCGTCGCGGTCGGGGCGAGTGTGGCGGTCGTGATGGGGCTGGGCCGCGACTTCCTGCCGCCGTTCAACGAGGGCTGCGTGCAGGTCAACGTGTTACTGCCGGCGGGCACCTCGCTCGACGCCTCCACCGCGATCGCCGCGATGGTCGATGACCGCATCGGTAGGGTTCGCGGTGTGGCCACCTTCAGCCGGCGGACGGGGCGGGCAGAACTCGACGAGCACGCCGAGGGCGTCAACGCCTCGGAGATCATCGTCAGCTTCGATCCGACGGCCGGACGCAACCGCGAGGAGGTGCTCGAGGAACTCCGCGAGGAGCTGGCGGAGATTCCGGGAATCGTGATCTCGGTCGAGCAGCCGCTGGCCCACCTCATCAGCCACATGCTCTCGGGCGTCAAGGCGCAGGTGGGCATCAAAATCTATGGCGACGACCTCGTTGTGCTGCGGCGGACGGCGGAGCGGATGAAGGGCTTGATCGCCGATGTGCCCGGCGTGAAGGATCTGATGGTCGAGCAGCAGACGGAGATTCCCCAGCTCCAGATCCGGCTGCTCCGCGAGAGGCTCGTCCAATACGGGCTGACCGCCGACGACGTCAACGAGTTCATCGAGACGGCGATGCACGGGAAGACGGTGTCGGAGATCGTCGACGGGGAACGGAAGTTCGATCTCGTGGTGCGGCTCGACGAGCCCTACCGGATCGACATCAACACCCTCCGCCGGCTCTCGATCAGCCTCCCTGCCGGCGGCCGAGTGCCCCTGGAGACCGTAGCCGACATCCGGCAGGGGAGCGGGCCAAACACGATCAACCGCGAGAACGTGCGGCGGCGGATCGTGGTGCAGTGCAACACGGCGGGCCGCGACCTGGCTGGCGTCGTCACCGACATCCAGGCGCGGCTGGCGTCGATCCAGGCAGAGCTACCGACGGGCTACTTCGTGGAGTATGGCGGCCAGTTCGAGAGCCAGCGGCAGGCCACCCGGATGATCGGCATCCTCGGCATGGTGTCGCTGGTGGGCATGTTCCTCGCCCTCTACGCGCTCTTCGGCT
>CAJBSQ010000274.1 GCA_903958265.1 uncultured Planctomycetaceae bacterium | reverse complement strand
GGCATATCGGCCCCGCCGATCGGCATGGTCAGCGTGCAGCCGAGGATGCTGCCCACGATCACGAGCAGCCAGTAGAGGGCGACCGACTGCGGGTTCGCGCAGAGTCCCCAGATCAGCAGCAGCGTGACCAGGGCGAGACCGAGGTTGATCCAGTGGCGGCTGGGGTGGGTCCAGGCCTTCTTGAACTGCGGCAGTTCCTCCAGCTTGGCGTAGGCCACGAAGCTGCCCCAGAAGGTGACGGCGCCAATCAGACCGGTGAGGGCGGTGGCAATCACAAACTGCGTCCAGGGGGCGAGGTTCGCGGCGGCCGCAGCCGCGATCGCCTCCTGGTCGCCCCCCGTCAGCATCGACTTCGACTGCGTGTTCCAGAGCTCGGCCCCGGCCACCAGCGTGGAGGCCGCACCGCCAAGCCCGTTGAGGAGCGCCACCATTTGCGGCATACCCGTCATCGGATACCTCAGCGCCATCACCGCGCCGATGCCGCCGCCGATCAGTCCCGCGAGCCCGAGCATCACCAGAGGCCACGAGCCGTTTCGGGCCACGCTGCCCACCACGTCCTGCTCGAAGCCGGCGGCGATCAGGGCGATCGCCATGCCGGCGGCTCCCAGGTAGTTGCCCTTCACGGCCGTCCGCGGGCCGGTCATCAGCTTGAAGGCCAGGATGAAGAGCATCGAGGCTGCGAGATACGCGAGGTTGATCCAGGCCTGGCTCGACATGCGGCTACTTCTTCCTGGGTTGGAACATGGCGAGCATGCGGTGCGTGACCACGAAGCCCCCCACGACGTTGATCATGGCGAGCACCATCGCGAGAAAGCCGAGCACCGTGCCGACGCCCGATGTCAGGGCGCCAGCCACGACGATTGCCCCGACGGCCGTGATTCCCGAGATGGCGTTGGATCCGCTGGTGAGCGGCGTGTGCAGCCGCTGCGGCACCTTCGTGATCACCTCGAAGCCGACCCACATCGCCAGCAGGAACACCGTGAGGAGGCGGATGAAGCGGGTGGCCGGATCCTCCGCGGCGATCGCGTCGGCCAGGATCAGGGGGAGCACAAGAGTCGTCATCGCGGGTTCTCCGGCAACGGAGGCTGGGTCAGGCGGATGGGGGTGAGGCGACCGCCGGAGGGTCGATCGGGGGCAGGCCGGCCCGCTCGCGAATCTGCGGATGGACGAGTTCGCCACCCGTGGCCACGAGCGTCTCGCGACAGATCTCGTCGTCTCGCGAGACGTTCGGGAGGCCGCTCTTCACGAGGTGCGTGAGGAACGTCACCATGTTCTTCGAGTAGAGCTGGCTGGTATGGAAGGCCACGTCGGCTGCGAGATTGGTGGGGCCGAGGATCGTCACGCCGCCCACGAGGACCGTTTCGTCGGGCCTGGAGCCCTCGCAGTTGCCCCCCCGCTCGGCCGCCATGTCGACGATCACGCTCCCCGGCCGCATGCGGGCGACCATCTCGGCCGTGACCAGCACCGGCGCCTTTTGGCCGGGGATCAGGGCGGTGCAAATCACCACGTCGGAGTCGGCCACGACCCGGCCGAGGAGTTCCCGCTGCTTCGCGTAGAACTCCTCGCCCATCGCCTTGGCATACCCGCCGGCGGCTTCGCTCGATCCCGTCTCCAGGGGCAGCTCCACGAACTTCGCTCCGAGGCTCTGCACCTGCTCCTTCACGGCCGGCCGCACGTCGTAGCCGCTGACCTGCGCACCGAGCCGCTTGGCCGTGGCGATCGCCTGCAGGCCCGCCACGCCGGCGCCGAGCACGAGCACCTTGGCGGGCGTGAGCGTGCCCGCGGCCGTGGTCATCATCGGCAGGATCCGCGGAACGGCATTGGCGGCGACGATCACCGCGCGGTAGCCGGCGATGTTGGCCTGACTGGAGAGCACGTCCATGCTCTGGGCCCTGGTGATCCGCGGCACGAGTTCGAGCGCGAACACCGTCGCGCCCCGTTCGGCCGCTTCGCGGCAGCCGGCGGACGCGGAGAGCGGGTCGCACATGCCCACGATCACCACGCCCGACCGCAGTCGGTCGCGATCGGAGGGCCAGCCCGCGCCGGTGGCCCCGCAGGTGCGGACGGTCAGCAGGCAGTCGGCGGCAAACGCCTCGTCCCTACTGACGATCGCGGCTCCCGCCGCGAGGTAGTCGTCATCGGAGAATCCGGCGGCCATGCCGGCCCCAGCCTCCACCGCCACGTCAACGCCCGTTTTGCCAAGTGGGGCCACGCCAGCGGGCACCAGAGCCACCCGGCGCTCTCCGGGAAACGATTCCTTCAATACGGCGACTTTCATCCGGCAGCCCTACGGACATGGGGTCTGGAGGCGGCCCGATTCTTACCTCGGGGGCGGG
>CAJBSQ010000273.1 GCA_903958265.1 uncultured Planctomycetaceae bacterium | reverse complement strand
GACCCTGCGGCCCTGATGCCAATGGGCCCGGGGCCCGAGGGCATCGACCGGTCGGAACGGGAGCCCGAGAACCCCCGAAAGAAGCCGGGCCGACGGCAGCCACGGCGGGGCGAGGAACCCCAGCCGGACGTGCCACCGATGCCGGAGTTCAATCCGATGATGGCGACCACGCCGCGGGGCAAGGTCGTGCCCTACGTGATGGTGACCGGACTGGTGCCCGTGGCCAAGCAGCACGAGGAGTTCGGCCGGGCCTTCGGCGGGGCGAGCTTCCGCGACCCGCAGCTCGACCGGCCACGGTGGAGCCAGTATCTCGTGGAACGGGCCGTCGTCGGCCCCACCGGGGCGGCCGACAAGTGGGAGCGGCTCAAGGTCAAGAACGTTGAGCTCTTCGGCCAGGGCGGAGGCATGCAGCCCATGCCCGGAAATCAGCAGCCGGAACCGATGCAGCAGGAGATACTGCCCCCCACGTTCCTGCTCGGCACCAACGACACCGACATCGGCTACGTCGCCCAGCTGCCGCAGCGGATCGACGAAGCCTGGGGCCTGGAGACGATCCATCCCTGGTTTCGCACGCAGTTCAAGCGAATCCTGGCCGAGGCGGCCCCCGGGCTCATGGGCGATGGCCCCGCAGTGGCGATCGCTCCCCAGCGGCTCAAGGAGGAGGCCGACGAGTTCGCGGGACAGATCGGGATGATCTCGAACATGCAGCTGGTGGGCGAGCCGCAGCGCGGCGGCGAGGTCGTTGCGTTCGCGGTGAAGTCGGCCGATGGCGCGGTCTCGTTTCCGGTCGAGGCTGCCGGGGCGGGCAAGCAGCCCGTGTTCGTGATGTCGGCCGCCTGGGCCCGATCACTCGAACTCGACAACGGCCCGAAGACCGACACCACCTGCAACCTCCGCGTGCGGATCGAGCAACTCGGCAAGATGCCCGTGGCCCGGATCCTGGGCATCACGTACGTCGAGCCTGGTGGCGAACCGGGCGAAGAACTCGTCGACCCCTCCCCCTTCCCGCTCACCGCGGGGGGCATGATGCCGGGCGGCGAGTTCGGCGGTGGCGGGAACTGGGCCGAGGGAGGCGCCGGCGGCCTCGACGGCGAGGAGTTCCGGCTGTTCCGGTTCGTCGACATGACCGTGAAGCCGGGGCAGCGGTATCGCTACCGCGTGCGGTTGTCGTTGCGGAATCCGAACTTCGGCGTCGACCAGCGGCATCTCTCCGACCCGACGTCGTCCAGGGGAGAGCTGATCCCGTCGAAGGAGAGTAACGAGACACCCCCGGTGGCCGTTCCGGACGCCATGGCGATCCTCGTGCAGACGCTGTCAAAGGAAGAGATCAAGCAGATGAAGCTGAAGACCGGCTCGGTGCAGGTGCTCGTGCTGGCACCGAGCAGCGAGACGGGCAACTACTCGCTCCGCAGCCTGCTCACCGAGGTGGGCGGCCTGGCGAACATCGACTCCGCGCTCAACAAGCCCGGCGACACGCGGACCAAGGGGGAGAACGTGACCACCGATCGCGTGCTCGTCGACATCCGCGGACGCCAGGAGGAACCGGCGAAGATCGGCAACCCTCCCGAAACGCTCGAGATGCTGTTCCTCAAGCCAGACGGCACCTGCGAGGTCGTGTCGGCGGCCGACTCGCAGCGGTTTTACGACCGCTACATGATGACCCTCGAGCCAGCGGCGGGCACCGATGCCGGCACGGATGGCGGCCCGGGTGCGCCGGGCATCGGGAATCCCTTCGAGTTTGGTTCACCCCGAGGGGGCAACAAGTGATGCTTCGGCACCCGACCGTTCCCCGCATCTCTGGCGGCACCAGCGTCATGAACGTCTCACGGCACCCCCTTGTGATCGTCGCCGCGGTGGCCCTCTGGACCGCCGCGAGCGCACTGGCCCAGGACGAGCCCCGGTTTGCCACCTGGGCGAAGGCCGAAGCCGCGGATGAGGCCAAGAAGTACGTCGAGCAACTCAAGAAGGGTGAGTTCGACGCGGCCGCGCAGGCCTTTCTGGAGCAGATCGCCCTGCCGCAGTTGGCGCTCGACGGCAACCGCAAGACCATTGAGCGGACGCGGCGGCGGATGCGGGAAGTGTTGCTCAACGAAAAACTGGCCGAGGCCGCGGCGCTGGAGAAGGCGTCTCGAGCAGCGGTCGACTGGCTCGTAGCCCAGGCCCGCAACCCGCAGGTCGATCCGGCCGTGCGGGTCAACGCCATGCTGTTTGTGGGTGAACTCCGCGGCAAGGACGGGCGGCCGTGGCCAGGCGCGACCGCAGCGCTCTCCGGGGCCGCAGCCGATGCGAAGCTGCCGGCGGGCGTGCGGGTGGCGGCGGTCGCGGGCCTGGCCCGTCATGTCGATGCAGCCCGCTCGGCCGGCGGCGGCGACCCGCAGCTGGCACAGGCGACTGCGAAGAGCCTGCTGACGATCATTGCCGCCGCGCCCTCCGCGACAGACGGCGCCGCTTCTGACTGGCTCGTCTCACGCTCGCTCGACATGGTGACCGTGGTGATGCCGCAGGCCACGCCCGAGGCGGCTGCGGCCATCGCGGCGATCCTCGACGATGCCTCGCGGGCCGTGGACGTGCGGGTGCGGGCCGCTGCAGCGCTCGGAACCATGGCGACGGCCGACGCCACGATCAATGCCGCCCGAGCGGTGGCCGCGATCCGCGGCCTGGCCGTCGAGGCGGTCAAGGCCGACCTCGCCACGGCGGCCGAGCGGGCGATCGCCGCCCGAATGAGCGGGCAGCCGGTGCAGGGGATGATGCCGGGAGGCATTGACGGAGGTGGTGTCGGATTCCCAGGCGGCGGTGGATTCCCAGGCGGCGGCGGATTCCCCGGCGGTGGCGGGGAGTTTGGCGGCGGCGCTGGTGTTCCTGATGATCCGATCGATGCCCTTGTGGTTCGCCGTGATGCCTGGCGGCTGATGACCCTGGCCAACGCAGTCGAGG
>CAJBSQ010000272.1 GCA_903958265.1 uncultured Planctomycetaceae bacterium | reverse complement strand
GAGCCTTGGAGCGCATTCACGTGATGCCTCGCTTCGTCTCCATGAGCGAGAGCGGCTCGGCGAAGGGGGTCGGCGAACGCTCGCGGAGCCTTGGGCGTATCCTCGCCCCGGCGACGCGACTTTTGCCGCCCCCGAGCCGATGAACCACGGAAGTCGAATGCGGCTCGGCGAAGGGGGTCGGCGAACGCTCGCGGAGCCTTGGGCGTATCCTCGCCCCGGTGACGCGACTTTTGCCGCCCCCGAGCCGGCGATCCTAAAAGATCCCCATGGCCTCGAGCGAGTACCGCACGACGAGGCCCGCCACCACCACGCTCACCATGCTCATGAGCTTCACGAGGATGTTCAGGCTCGGGCCGCTGGTGTCTTTGAAGGGGTCGCCCACGGTGTCGCCCACGACCGCGGCCTTGTGGGCATCGGTGCCCTTGCCGCCATGCACGCCGCTCTCGATGTACTTCTTGGCATTGTCCCAGGCGCCCCCCGCGTTGGCCATGAACACGGCCACGCAGAAGCCGGTTGTCAGGCCGCCGACGAGCATCCCCATCACGCCCCCCACGCCGAGCACCAACCCGCAGACGACCGGCATCACCAGCGCCAGCAGCGACGGCAGGATCATCTCCTTTTGGGCGGCCTTGGTGCTGATCTCGACCGGAGCGGCATAGTCGGGCGTGTCGGTGCCCAGCATGATGCCCGGCTTCTCACGGAACTGGCGGCGGACCTCCTCCACCATGCCCTTGGCCGCGCGGCCGACGGCCTTCATCGTCAGGGCGCAGAACACGAACGTGCTCATCGCCCCGATGAACAGGCCGACGAGCACCTTGGGGTTCATCAGCGTCGCGTCGTAGAACCGCATGAAGTCGGCCATGCGGGCCTGCTTCACCGCCACGATCCGGCCGTCTTCCTCGAGCCTGGCCACCTCGTCGGCGGCCGGCATCTTCTCGACCACGGTGCCGGACCTCACCTTGCCGAAATCGGGCATCGCCTTCTTGTCGAGAATCATCCAGGTGGAGTTCGCCTCCGGGCTGGAACCCACCCGCACGGCCAGGCCACCGGCGAGTTTGACCCACTGACCTTCGGCGAGATTCACGGCCTTGCCGTCAACCGTCACCTGCTGCACCGGTTCCTTTTCGCCGGGGATGTGGTGCACCACCGACTGCCCCCAGCGGTCGAAGCCGATCCGCACCTCCTCGATGTAGGCCGCGAGCAGGGCCAGGGCCGTGAGGGCGGCCGAACCGATCGCGAAGCCCTTGCCCGTGGCGGCCGTGGTGTTGCCCAGCGCGTCGAGGGCGTCGGTCCGCTCCCGGACCACCTCCGGAAGCCCGGCCATCTGGGCGTTGCCGCCGGCATTGTCGGCAATCGGGCCATAGGCATCGGTCGCCAGCGTGATGCCGAGCGTCGACAGCATGCCCACGGCGGCGATGCCCACGCCGTACAGGCCCAAGGCGAACGCGTTGGGGTTGGCGAAGTCGAATCCGTTGGCGAACCCGAACGACAGGAGCGTGGCCGCGCCCGTGATCAGTACCGGTGCCCACGTGCTCAGCATGCCCTCGGCGATGCCGCCGATGATGATCGTCGCCGGACCGGTCAGGGCCTGATCGGCGAGTTCCCGCGTCGGCCGCGACTCATTGCTCGTCGAGTATTCGGTCCACTTCCCGATCAACCACCCGGCCGCGAGGCCGATGATCACTGACATCGCCACGCCCCAGTAGGTGCCCTTCTCCCCCCGCATGAGCAGGAACGTGACCACGAAGGTGGCGAGCGAGATGGCGATTGTCGAAAAGTTGATGCCCTTCGCGAGGGCGCCGAGCAGGGCCTTCTGCGAGGAATCCTCGTTCGTCCGCACCTGATAGATCCCCCAGACCGAGAGCAACGTGCCGATCGAGGCGATCGCCATCGGCAGGAACAGCGCCGCCATCTGCATCCGGTATTCACCCGGGAACGCCGCAACCCCGAGCGCCGCGGTGGCGAGGATGCTGCCGCAGTAGCTCTCGTAGAG
>CAJBSQ010000271.1 GCA_903958265.1 uncultured Planctomycetaceae bacterium | reverse complement strand
GCGGATCATCCTCGTTGATGAAGATGGCCATCTCCTTCCAGAACGGGCTCTTCGACAACCCCTCGACCACCGGCTTTTTCCCCCTTGAGTTCCCAGTTCAATGTGGCTGCCAAGGACGGTTGGTCGGCGATGGTCAACGGCTGGCGGGATTTCACGGTTGCCGAGCGGGTGGATCTGTATGCCGGTGGCGGCATCGGCGTTGGCGGATATCGGTACAGCGCCAGCGGCGGCTTCGGCATGGATGGGGTTCAGGTGCTCGGCATTCGATCAGCCGCCCAAGAGGCAGCGTTTGCCTGGCAGGCGGGCGGCGGCGTGATCTACAACATCAGTGAGCGGGTGGCCTTCGACGTGGGCTACCGGTTTTTTTCGATCGACCAGGTCGATGCGACCTACATCGTGAGTTTCATGGGCATGGATGCACCCGGCCAGGCGCTCGCCCAGCAGTTCACGGCGAGCGAGCTGCTGTTTGGCCTCCGGATCTACGAGCCGTTCCGCCGGTGGCGGTGACCAGCGGATGCCGGTGAGGCGGACGAGTGTGATAGTCTGCCCGTGGGGGACGCCAGCCCTCCCCAGCGGTCGCAGGAGCGCCTCACGCCATGCCGATTCGGATCGTTCACACCGCCGATAACCACCTTGACCTGCCCTTCAAGCAGTATCCGGCCGAGGTGGCCAGTCGCTTGATCGAGGAGCGTTTTCTGGCCCTGGGCCGTCTCGTGGCCGTCGCCAACGAGCGAAACGCCCACTTCTTCGTGGTCGCCGGCGACCTCTTCGACAGCACGCGGGTGAAGGTGGGCGACATCGACAAGGCGGCGGCCGTCCTGCGGGGTTTTGACGGCGTGGCCGTGATCGTGGTGCCCGGCAACCACGACCACTACGCCAACTCCGAGACGGAGGTCTGGAGGCGGTTTCGCAGGGCGACCGAGGCCGACGCCCGCATCGACCTGCTCGTGGATCCGGCCGTGAAGTCGTACGACGTCGAGGGTCAGGCGGTGCACTTCTTCCCCTGTGCTTGCCCGTCCAAAACCGGTGCCGAGCCCACGATCGGCTGGGTCGCGGAGGCGGCCGCCCAGCACGCCACCGGACTCAAGATTGGCATCGCCCACGGCAACGTGACGGGGCTGGGCCTCGATGCCGAGGGGCAGTATTTCAACATGGAGCCCGCCGCGCTCGAGGCGGCGGGAATAGCGACCTGGCTGCTCGGCCATATCCACGTGCCGTTTCCGACGTCGGAGTCGGGCGAGCGGTCGCCGTACTTCATGGCCGGCACGCACACGCCCGATTCGCTCCGGTGTCGCCATGCCGGGTCGGCCTGGAGCATCGAGTGCGATGGCGACCGGGTGACGCGGTACGAGCGGCTCGCTCCCGGGGAGATCGCATTCCGCAGGCTCACGCAGGAGCTCCTCTCGGCAGACGACGTGGCCGGCATTGTGCGCACCTGTGAAGCCCTCGACGCCGGCTCCACGGTCATCGACCTGCAGCTCTCCGGCCGGCTCTCGGCGGCCGAGCGGGCGCACCTCACGGCTGAGATCGACCGGCTGCGGGCCGGGTTCTTAAACCTCACGGAGGAGTCAAACATCCACGACCGGATCGACGCCGCTCAGATCGAGCGCGAGTATCGCAGCGGTGGACTGGCCCAGCGGCTGCTGACCGCCCTGCTTGCCGACGCGGATCACCCCGACGCGGCCACGCTCGCCCACCGGCTCATCGAGGAGGTGTCGCGGGCATGAGGCTGCACTCGATCAGACTGCATCCGTTCGGCCGCTTCATAGACCAGTCCTGGGACTTGGCGAAGCCGCTGGTGGTGATTCACGGACCGAACGAGCTGGGCAAGACCACGCTGCGACAGGCGATCTTTCATGCGCTGTTCACGCCCACGGACGTGACGCGAACGCGACTCGACCGAACCGTGAAGCCCTGGCTGCCGCTGCCCGACGGCGATCACG
>CAJBSQ010000270.1 GCA_903958265.1 uncultured Planctomycetaceae bacterium | reverse complement strand
TAGAGGGTGAACTGGCTCACGACCAGCGCCTCACCGTCCACGTCGAGCAGCGAGCGGTTCGTCCGCCCCTCCTCGTCCTCGAAGATGCGCAGCTCGCAGATGCGGCGCGCGAGCCAGTCGGCCTGCGCCTCGTCGTCGCCGCGACCCACGCCGACTTTCCGGCGCTCGTCGCTGAGGCCTTCGACCAGCTCGTGGCGGCCAGCTTCGACACCGCGACTGCCGCCGACACGCTCGGGGTGACGGCGACGCAGCTGGCGAACCTGTTTCGCAAGGCCCCGTCGGCCTGGACCGCATTCAACCGCGGCCGAGTCGCCCACGGCCTGCGGCCTTTGGCATCGAGCTGAGGACGCCAGCCGCGACCCGTGACCGTGCGAGCGCCCGAGTCACTTGGGCACGAAGGGCGCGAGCACGTTGCGGGCGACGCGGAGGGCTCGCTGGCGTCCAGCGAGGCTCCGGCCAAACGTGTCGTCCTCGACCTCGATGCACACCGGGCCGTCGTAGCCGACCCGCATCACCTCGGCCATGAAGTGGCCCCAGTCGATCTCCCCAAACCCCGGGATCCGGGGCTGATGCCAGCGGTTCGGATAGTCGAAGCGGCCCACGTCGGCCACCCGGCGGGGGTCGATCCGCACATCCTTGGCATGGAGGTGGAAGAGTTTTCCCCGAAACTCGTCGAGCGGGGCCAGCGGGTCCATGCCCTGGATGACGAAGTGCGACGGATCATAGTTGAGCCCGAACGCGGGCGAATCGATGTCGGCGAAGGCCCGGCGCCAGATCGCAGGCGTCGTCAGCAGATTTTTTCCACCGGGCCACTCATCTCGAGTGAACAGCATCGGACAGTTCTCGATGCCGATCCGCACGCCGTGGTCCTCTGCATGCTTCACCAGCGGCTTCCAGGTCTCGAGGAACCGTGGCCAGTTGTCGTCGACCGTCTGCGTCCAGTCGCGGCCTACGAATCCGTTGACGGTGTCGAGGCCGAGCAGGGGGGCGGCGGTGATCAGCTTTCGGAAATGGGCAGCTGCCGGCTCTGCAACGGCGGGATCGGGGTCGAGCATGTTCGGGTAGAAACCGAGCCCGCTGATCGCGATGCCGTGCCGCTCGCAGGCCGCGCGGATGTCGTCCGCCATCGCGGGCGTGAACGAGGTGACGTCTACGTGCGTGACGCCCGCATACTTCCGCTCGGCCGCCCCCACCGGCCAGCACATCAGTTCGACGCAGGCAAAGCCCTCGGCGGCGGCGAAGGCCAGCACCGCGTCGAGGGAGAGTTCGGGAAAGATTGCCGACACGAAGCCGAGTTGCAGGGGCATGAGACCACCTCGGGGGGAGTTTCCGGACCGCGGTAGTGTACGATGAGGGTCTGAGAGTCTCGCGTTGTCGCCCCAGCCACGACCCCGATGGGTATGCCAATGCGGCCTTCGATTCGTCTTGTTGCTGCTCTCGCGCTCGGCATCTCGACCGGACCTGCGGGCGTGTTCGCCGAGACAGGGCCGGCTGCTGACGCGGCCATCCGAGCCGGGGTCGACGCGCTCGGCTACCCCGCCGGGGTGGGCGATGCGTGCGTCGGCCTCACGAGCAACTGGCCGATCGACGACTGGCAGGCCCGGCTGGCAGATGTCCGCGGGCGACTCAGCGAAGGCACGGCGACGGCGACGCAGGCCGGCGAGGTCGAGGGACAGGTGGTGGACGAACTCCGCCAACGGCTCGTGACGACGATCCAGCAGTCCGAGGGCGCGTCGGCCTACTATCACCTCGGCCCGGTGCTCGCCGACCGCAAGGCGCAGTGCCTGGGAAACTGCCAACTCTGGTTCGTGCTCGGCAACGCCGTGGGGCTCGACGTCCGGCCGATCGAGGTCAAGCTTCCCCCGCTCGGAACGCTGCCGGAGAACGAGACCCACGTGGCAGCGGTCGTGCGGCTCGCCGACGGCCGCGTCAGGATGGTCGATACGCGATTCTCGATCACCGCTCTGCCTGTGCGATTCAAAGACGTCTACCGCCGCGATGGCACCGGCTGGGAACTCTCCGAGACCGCCGGACGAACCATGCTGCACCGGCGGATTCGCCTGCTCGATGCCGGTGGCCTCGAGGCCGCACTGCTGCTCAATATTGCCAATGGCTACCGACGGGCCGCGAAGGAGAGCGAGGCGGGGCCAATGTACGCACGGGCGCTAGCGCTCGATCCCAACTGCCCCGCGCTGCACCTCGCGGTGGCGGAGTCTTCTTTCCTGCAGGGACTGTGGGACGACGCCGACGTGGAGATCCGTGCGGCGCTCGCCCTCGACCCGAAAGATGCCTCAGCCCATGCCGCCCTCGGTCGCCTGTTGGCCCGGCAGAATCGCTGGAAAGAGGCGATCACGGAGTTTGACCGTGCCCTCGCGCTCAAGCCCAACGCTCCCAACACTCGAGCCGACCGAGCCGCCGCGATTGAGAGAGCCGCGAACGCCCCGCCGGTCGCCCCGGCCACACCAGGCCCGCCCTGACCCGACTAGTCAGCCGTCAGCGGCCGAGGAGAGCCCAGAGCACGGCCATTGCCAGGCACACCGCGGCCGTGACCAGCACCCATCGCGGCCGGCCGTTGCGGGCGAAGTCGGCGGCTGACACGTATTCGCCGCAGGAGGGGCACTGCGGGGAATCCTCGAACATCTCCCGCCGGCAGAAGGGGCAGGGGACGGTCGACTCGTCGTCGCCTTCGTCGTCTGCCTCATCGCCGTCCCAGTCGCCTTCCGTGTCCGGGTCGTCGTCCCGGTCGTCGTCTTGGCCGTGGTCGTGATCGACGTATCGCATCGAGCGGGTACCCAGGGTGCCTCGCGGCCTTTGGTCAGTTACTGACCCCCGTACGATACCGCGCGATCGCGACTCGACGCCGGACCGACCGGGTCGCGGTCGGCCGCATCTCCGAGATTTCCTTTGCTGCCCGGCACGCCCTTTGCAGGGAGTTCCTCGGCAACGCGGTCGACCGTCGACCGTTGAAGCACGGAAAGTTCAATACACCGGCCCACCAACGCACATCGGAGACTCCCATGAACCGCCAGCCACGCCGCCGCCCGCCGTTCGATTCTGCACAGCGCGTTGCAAAATGCCTCATGGGCGTCGAGCGACTGGAGGTCCGGGCGATGCCCGCCGGACTCCCGCTGGCCCCCCCTCCGCCGACGACGACGGGCCCGACGGTCGAGGTGCGGTCGTTCGATGGCAGCGGAAACAACCTCGCACACCCCGAATGGGGCAGCACCGGCGAACAGCTTCTCCGGCGGTCCGTGGCCGCATACGGCGATGGCGTGTCCGACCCCTCCGGCAGCGATCGCCCCAGCGCCCGCACCGTGAGCAATCTCCTCGCCGCGAACCCGGCCGGCGGCCTCGTCAACGACCGCGACTGGACGGCCTTCGTCTACGCCTGGGGGCAGTTCCTCGACCACGACCTGGGGCTCACCGACGCTGCGTCGCCGCGCGAGCGATTGGCCATTGCGGTGCCGACCGGCGATCCGTCGTTCGACCCCGCCGGCACCGGCACGATGACAATCTCGATGTCGCGGTCGGCCTATGATCCGGCCACCGGACTCGGCGTCGGCAACCCGCGGCAGCAGACCAACGAGATCACTGCCTTCATCGACGGCTCCCAGGTCTACGGGAGCGACGCGACACGGGCGGCGGCACTCCGTGCATTCACCGGTGGACTGATGCGGACGTCGGCTGGCGGTCTCCTCCCGTTCAATACGACTGGCCTCGCCAACGCCAACGATGCGCACCGGGTCGCCGACGACCAGCTGTTCCTCGCCGGCGACATACGGGCGAATGAAAACCCGGAACTGCTTTCCCTCCAAACGCTGTTCCTCCGCGAGCACAACCGGATCGCCGCCGAGGCCGCGGCCCGGAACCCCGCCCTCAGCGACGAGCAGCTGTACCAGCATGCCCGCCGACTGGTGATCGCGGAGCTGCAGCGGATCACCTACGACGAGTTCCTACCCGCGCTGCTGGGAGCGGCCAGGCCCGGCGCCGACGGCATCGCGCCCTACCGAGGTTATCGGGCCGACGTGAATCCCGGCATCGCGACGGAGTTTTCCACGGTGGCGTTCCGCGTCGGCCACAGCATGCTCGGCGAAGACATCGATTTCCTGGACGCGAACGGCGTTGATGTCCGCGACCCCATGCTGCTGCGCGACGCTTTCTTTGACCCGCGACCGCTGTCGGAGGTCGGCATCGATTCGATCGTGAAGTACCTCGCCAGTTCGCGGGCTCAGGAGATCGACACGCGGGTGATCGACGACGTCCGCAACTTCCTCTTCGGTGCGCCGGGGCAGGGGGGCTTCGACCTCGTCGCCCTCAACATCCAGCGTGGCCGCGACCACGGGATCGGCGATTACAACACCGTTCGAGCGGCCTACGGACTACCGCGGCTGACGTCGTTCGCCCAGATCACGGCCGACGCGGGCGTCCGGCAGGCCCTGAAGCAGGCCTACGGCACCATCGATCGCGTCGATCCCTGGATCGGCGGACTCGCGGAAACGCACCTGCCGGGATCGAGCCTGGGATCGCTGTTCACGCGGATCCTGGTCGACCAGTTCACCCGGCTCCGCGATGGCGACCGGCTTTGGTATCAGAACTCGCTGCCGGCTGACCTCGTGAGGAGCGTGCGGGGCACGACGCTGGCGGACGTGATCAGGCGAAACTCCTCGGTGACGAACATCCAGCCGGGCGTGTTCTTCTTCAAGGCGTCGATCGCCGGCAACGTGTTCGCCGATGGTAATCGGGATGGGACCCGTCAGTCGGTCGAGGCCGGTCTTGCCTCCGTGGCCGTGTCACTGGTGGACGCCAGCGGCGCGACGGTCGCCACCACGCGGACAAACGCCAAGGGCGACTACGTGTTTGGGCGGCTCGACATCGGTTCCTACCGCGTGGTGGTGACCCCGGTGGGCGGCCCCGCGATCACGAGTCGCGTGGTGCCGATCACCCGGGGCGATGTCGTCGCGAAGAGCAGCATCGGTGTGCCGCCGGCTCCACCTTCGCCGGTGGCCATGAGCGCCGCGTTCGCCGGGCTCGGCGGGTC
>CAJBSQ010000269.1 GCA_903958265.1 uncultured Planctomycetaceae bacterium | reverse complement strand
CCGTCACCGCCGTCGGATGACGCGGGCTGATTGACGCCGTCCCCCGGCAGCGGTATGACGATCCTGGTTGGGAGACTGCGCTGGCTGCAGATCCCTCGCACCGTTCCCCGTTCGTTCCCGTGCGGAGTCAACGCCCATGATTCTCGGCAAGCTCTGGAAGGCCCTCGCGGCCCAGATGAACAAGGTCGCCAACTTCTTCTGGACCGCCGATCCGGTCGCCCAACTGCAGTACGAGTACGACAAGGCCGTCGATCAGATGAAGGAGGGCCGAGAGGGGCTCGAGCAGTACCGCGCCCTCGTGGAGCGGGTCACCCGCCAGGTCAACGGCGCCCGGCAGCACGTGGAATCGCTTGAAGCACGCGTCAAGGCGTACCTCCAGGCAGGCGAGCGGGAGACGGCCTCGAGATTTGCCTTGGAACTGCAGAAGGCGAAGAAAGAACTCGCCGAGAACGAGGCCCAGCTCACGCTGCACGAGACGGCGTACAACAACAACGTCACCAAGATCAAGCACGCCACCAAGAAACTCGCCGACCTCAAGCAGAAGATCCAGAAGTACGACGCGGAGCTGAAGCTCTCCCGCGCCGAGGCGGAGCTCGCCAAGCTGGCGACCAGTTTCAACTTCGACGTCACCACCGACTTCGGCCAGATCGAGGATGTGATCCAGGACAAGATCGGCCTGAACCGGGCAAAGGTCCGGGTGGCTGCTGATCTGTCGGGTGAGGGTCTCGAGAACATTCAGCGGGAACAGGCGGTCGAGAAAGCCATGGCCGACAACGCCCTGCGGGAGTTCGAGATCGAGATGGGCATGGTCACCCCCGAGACCGCGGGCGTGCAGGCCGACGACAAGGAGCTCGGCTCCGAGCGGGCCACGCAGAAAAGCATCTGATCCACCGGCGCGACCTGGGAGCCCACTGTGATGAGCCCTGCCACGCCCTCCGCTGCACCCCCCTCCCGATCACCAGCGGTGATCGAGAACCCGACGGCTCTCGGTACGTCGGCCGCTGCGGGCGGCTCCGGCTCGCTGCCTGCGTGGTGCCCCGCCTGGGCGGAGCGGCTCGGTGATTCCTACCTCTCCGGCACAAGCTGTGTTTTTCTGTTGCACGGCAACGTCCGCGACCTGGTGCCAATCTCGGCCCCGGCGGCGAATGGCAACGCGGCAGATCCTGCGGCCTGGGGCACCGTGCCGGATTTTCTCGCCCGGGAGATGTTCGGCCGCTGGGACATCGTGCTCGCCTACGACGTCGGCAAGGGGCTGCGGCCGCTCGCGGGGCCTGATCCGGCACGCCTCCGGACGATGGCACAGTGGCTCACGGAGCGGCTCGGCAACGCGGCCACCTGGCCCCGCGATCCCGAGCAGGCCGTGGCGGCGATCGACGCGATCCTCGAGCGGAACCTGATCGACCCGCCCGAACAGCGGAAGCGGATCGCGGTCGTGCTCGACTACGCCCAGTATCTCGTGCCCGCTGGTGAGGCAGGGTCGCGGAGCGCTGCAAGCCGGCTGGTGCGGGTGCTGGGCTGGGCCACCAATCCGCTCCTGCGGCGGGTCAACGTGGCGGTGGTGCTGCTGACCGACACCATCTCCGAGGTTCATCCCCGACTGGTGCAGAATCCGGCGATCACCGCGATCGACGTGCCGATGCCCGAAGCTGCCGAGCGGGAACGGTTCGCGCTGGCGACGGCCGCGGCGGCGGGCGTGAAGCCTGATCGGATGGAGAGTGTGAAGCGGGTGGCGGCACTTTCCGGCGGCCTGACGCTCGAGAGCCTCCGGGCGGTGATCACGCTCTCGGCTCGCGAGGGCACCGACCCTGATGGCCCCGAGTTTGCTGCCCGCAAGAAAGATCTCATCGAGCGGTCGTGTCACGGTCTGATCGAGTTCATCCAGCCTCGGCTCACGCTCGACGCCGTGGCGGGTCACGCCGATGCCAAGCAGCGGCTCGAGGGAGATGCCCGCGCCATCAAGCGAGGTCAACTCGACAGCGCGCCCATGGGCTACCTGATCTGCGGCCCGGTCGGCACCGGCAAGAGCTTCATCGCCGAGTGCTACTCGGGAAGCGTGGGGATCCCCTGCGTGATGCTCAAGAACTTCCGCAGCAAGTACGTGGGTGAGACGGAGGGCAACCTCGAGCACGCCCTCGGTGTGCTCCGCAGCCTCGGTCCGGTGGTCGTGGTGATCGACGAGGCCGATGCGGCGCTCGGCAACCGGCAGAGCGATGGCGACTCGGGG